>JBAYAV010000154.1:0-7238 GCA_041669565.1 Lentisphaeria bacterium | reverse complement strand
AAAATATTTTTCTATGATAATTGTTTTCCCATAAAAAAAAGAATGAAAGCTTGTAGTGCCCTAAATTTTTTTGCGGATGTTTGTTACCAATGACTTATAACATATAGAAGAGCAACTTGGGTTAAACATAAGGGTGTCTCTCTCCTGCGCATCCAAAGACAAATTTGTGCGCCAAGTCTTTTCAAACAAATCTTTAATCACAAAATAAGCCGGCTTTGGCGTAAAATCATAGCGAATCAACCCGCCACGATAATAATTTTCGCCAAAATTCATATCCCCCGGCGTTGCGCCATAAGCGAATCCATCCACTAAATTCCAGTAAATAATAGCTTCCATAGCCGGATGACTGAACCACATGCGGTAAAGATTACGGATAATTTCAGCCTGGACATCTTCATCCTCTGCAGCATCAGTATAAGCAGGAATTGTCAATTCTGTGATCTGAATCGGGCGTTTCAAAGCCGAATAGCAATCCAGAACAGCAAAGATGCGTTCCGGATCATAATATTCCGCCGTTGATTTTTGTTCCTCTTCTGCGCTATAAAACATATGGTACTGCATCCCGATCGAATCAATCCGCGCACCTTTTGCCAACGCGCGTTCAATTTGCATAAAATAAGGACTGCGATTACCAAAATAATACCCATTTCCCCAAATTCGGCTATGCGCCTCGTTAATAATCAACTTATTCAGGTAAAAATATCGCTCTGCTGTCTTAAAACTCCACTCCACAAATTCGGGATCATCATAAAATTGAAAATGAGGCTTCTGACCAAAATAAGTCTCATTTGTAACCTCCCAGTCTGGAATTCGGTCAGAATAACGCTCTGCGATCACTTGAAACCGTTTATCAAGCGCTTTTTTCTGGCCTATAATATCATCAGGCACCCACCTCGGCACAAAAGTCGGATAATTCAGGCAATGCCCCTTTGGGCGGATACCATTTTTTTCGCAATATTCCAAACAAAGATCCGTCGCGGGACGCCGGTAAATCTTCGGGCTATCTTTAGCAAACCGCGGCTTTCCCTGCTCTGGTTCCAAATCCGACCAATAAAAAGGTATCGTGGCAATATTAAATGCATCCGCGAATGATTTTTTATAGACATCATTCTGTTCTTTCTGCTTAAATTCATCAAGCATAAAAAGATTCGCACCAACATTAAAATCATGCGTAAGTTGTTTAATCTCGACATGGGCATTTTTTAAAGAATCACCCTTTGCGTTTTTAAAAGTCAGCGTTGCAAATCCCTTCCGATTCATTTCAATTCCGTATTTAATACGGTCTTCCATAAAATCCCGTTTTTCCTCAAAAGGTTTTAAGACATCCGCACGATTAGCCATAAACTTTTCTCCTGAATTTTATAACAACACAAAAAAACGCAGCTCTTTATTAATAACAACAAAAAAATCTAAAAAACTATAGTAGAAGTATTCGAGAAGTCAAGCTCAAGACAGTTTTTCCCCACCTTTTTCCTGGCAACAAGAGGGCCTTTCCCATATACGGGAAGTCCTTTTTTAAAGCCCAAAAAAGCGCAGCCTGTGAAATACAGCCTGCGCTTTTAGAATCGTTAAAAAAGGAAAATTATTCCTTTACAACATTCACTTTAATCTTTGCTGTTACTTCGGGATGAAGTTTAACTGGAACAATGTGTTCACCTAAGGTACGGATAACATCGGCTAAAACGACAGCGGTCTTATCAACCTCGATGCCCTGCTTTTTCAGATCATCCACAATCATCTGTGAGCTCACTGAACCATACATCTTATCATTTTCACCAACCGCGACCGTTATTGTTACAACAGCAGCATTGATCTTGTTTGCCATCAATTTTGCAACAGACACACGTTCTAGACGTTCTTTCTGCAACAGCAATTTTCTTGCTTCCACTTTACGCAGAATACCAGCATTAATTACCTGCGCCAACTTATGAGGAAGAAGATAATTACGAGCAAAGCCATCTGCCACACGAACAGTGTCGCCAATCTTTCCGAGATCTGCAACATCTTCCAGGAGAATTAATTCTCTAGACATTTTTCTACTCCTTTATATTATTACAGAACGAAAGCTAAAATACGAGCACGCTTAACAGCAGCAGCAAGCATCTTCTGATGTTTGAAGCAATTACCAGTAACACGACGGGGAAGAATACGTCCGCCTTCGGTCTGATAACGTTTCAACAATTCGACATCTTTAAAATCAATATAAAAGATCTTGCTTTCGCATAAACGACAAGTCTTTTCACGAATAACTTTACGATGTTTTCTTTTTGGTTTCGTAGTTTTCATCAATTTTTCCTTATTTATCTTAACACCGAAGTGCCATTATTTTTTTATATCAGGAACATTAAAACGGTATATCATCAACAGGTTCATCCTCAGCCGGCGCTGCATTCATACTCGCCGGCGGAGGCGTCGGTTGCGTATTTTGAATGGGGTTGAATTTCGGCATAGGAGCAGGCTGCGGAGCTGCGGTTGCAGCTTTTTGATAAGTCTGCGGTGGTGCGGTCTGCGGATAGTCATTCTGAGAGTAGCCACCCTGCTGCGGCGCTTCCGAATAATCATTCTGAGAGTAGCCACCCTGTTGCGGAGGTGGATAACCACCGCCAGCATTGTCATAGCCACCCTGCTGAGGCGCAGCACCATAGCCGCCATTCTGCGGAGGCGTTCCGCCGATAAGTTGCATCCGATCGCAGCGAACCGTCAAACGATTCCGTTTTTGGCCGGTGGTTTTATCATCCCACTGGTCAAAGCGAAGGCTTCCTTCAATAAAAATCGGAGAGCCTTTTCTGCAATACTGACAAATAACCTCGGCAGTACGATTCCACGCATCTACATCAACAAAGCATACTTCTTCTTTTTGTTCTTTGCGTACATTCGTATATTGGCGGTTAATAGCCATACCAAAAGAACAGACACTTGAACCGCTGGATAAAGAACGCATAACGGGGTCACGCGTTAAATTTCCCATTAAAAAAACTTTGTTTAAATATGCCATCTTAACCTTACACCCGTAATAAATAGTACCTAAAAATGTTTCAAATTAACGATCAGCGTTTGTTATAACGATAAGAACGATCATCACCGAACATATCATCTTGGAAATTTTCTGCTTTGAACAAACGTTCTTCACGCGGTTTGAAAATATCATCATCCTGACCATCAACATAATGGAATACTGCCAAACGCAACACAGAGCTGTTCAGTTGATATTTTTCATTCAACTTTTCCACAAACTCAGCATCGGAATCAACGATATAATCCCAATAAACGCCAGCGTTATGTTTGCCGATTGGACGGGCAAATACCTTCTTTTCGAGGCATTTTATGCGGGTAATTTCGCCACCGATTTTTTTGATTTCGGCTTCAATTGTACCGCTAAATGCTTCGCCATTGCCCTCAATCTTACGAGGATCGAGGATAAAAACTGCTTCATACTTAGCCAATTTCTTGTCTCCTGTTTTTTCTTCTTCTTTTTTCGGCTGCAAATAACTTGAAACACAGAGCACGTTAAATTCTGGAACTCTGTTCGAATGCCTTCTCAATCCCCTGCTCAAACCAGCTTTCAGCGATTTTTGCAGCCTTTTGCAAAGCATCCTCTTTTAATTTCAAATCTGCAGCAATCCAGCGGCCCAATACATAATCAACAATACTGCACGTGCCAGATTCCGGCCTCCCTATACCAATGCGCAAACGCGCAAATTCTGCGGTCTGCATCTCGGTAATGATTGATTCGATGCCCTTTTGTCCGCCACTGCTTCCCCTGCGCCTTAAACGCACGCTACCAGCAGCCAAATCAAGATCATCGCAAAGCACAAGCAGTTTTCCGGGAGATAAACAAAACTGCTGCATTACTTCTTTGACAGCTTTTCCGCTCAGATTCATATATGTCAGGGGCTTTAATACAAGCACAGTCTTCCTTTCAGAAAACGTCACCTTATATAAATTTCCCTGATATGGCTGCCACTTTGTCAGGTTTGCGGAATGCTGTTTCATCAGCACATCCGCTACCTGCCAGCCGGCATTATGACGCGTTTCGGCATATTCTTCGCCCGGATTTCCCAGGCAGACAATCAACTTCAACGCATCCAAATCCAAACCATCCGCTATCATCTTCAATCGAAACCTATTTTGTTTTCGCGCCTTGAAGTGCGAAAACACAAACAAATACTTTTTTAAGCATTCGTTCAAACTCATTTCTTCGGAGCGGTCTTATCTGCTGCGGGGGCATCGGCACCTGCGGCAGGTGCGGCAGCGGCAGCGGTTGCGGTTGCTTCAGCAGCTGCGGCCGCTTCTTCAGCCTCTTCCTCAATTTCAACCTGAGGAATACGAACCTGGAAAACAATCATTCCAGGATCTTCAACCGCTTTCAAGCCATCTTCCAATTCCAAATCAGAAACGTGTTTTACTTCATCCATATTCATCTTAGACACGTCAAATTCCAATAATTCAGGAACATTTGCAGGAAGACATTCGATACGAATATCATGAATCGTCTGCTCAAGCTGTCCGCCTTTTTGAACACCAGCAGGCACGCCAATCGCACGAATCGGAACAGAAACAACAACAACTTTAGTAACATCAACTTCCAGAAAGTCCATGCAGAGGATCTGGTTCGAAATAACATGACGCTGCACGTCTTTCACAATAGCATTTTTCACACCATTGTCATTTTTCAAGACAACCATACCAGAATGGTAAGCAACTTTTTCTGCTGAGGATTCTGGAATAGCCAAATTTATGTTATCACCCAAACCGTACAAAACGGCAGGGATAATGTGATTACGACGCATACGGCGTGAATTTGCTGTTCCCAGTAATTCCCGGTTTTCGACAGCAATAGAAAGTGTATTACTCATGCTTGATTTTTATCCTTTTTTATCTTTCAAAATACAACGATGAAAAAAATACGTAAGTTCAATAATATAGCATTGATTTAAAAGGCACGCCAATGAAATAAGTATTTTTCCCCGTTTTATTTAAAATCATTTTTTAATGCAGCGCAATCCACAAACAAGAGAGCATGCCAGCAAAGGAACAATAAACGCCAAACACCCAAAATTTACCCTGCAAAAGCAACTTCTGTAGCAACGCTAATGCCGCAATTCCAACGGCGGCAGAGAGAATAAATCCACACGCAAGATCTCCCATACCGATACCATCCGAAACTTTTGTAAGATCGCAAATATCTCTGCATTTTAAGAGAATCGCCCCGCCAATAACCGGCAAAGACATCAAAAAGGAAAATTCAGCAGCCTCTTTGCGGCTGATTTTCATCCAGCTGGATGCCGTAATAGTGCTTCCCGAACGACTGATCCCCGGTAGAATCGCTGCCGCCTGCGCAATACCAATCACCAAAGAATGCCCAAAGCCCACTTTCTTATCCTGTTTCTGGTTCTTTCTAGTAAGAAAAAGCAACGATAATAAAATACCCCCCGTACACATAAGACAAATTGAAACCATCATCGGTGAGTCAAAACTACTTTCCAAAAAATCATTGCACAAAAAATAAAAAAGCCCCGCTGGCACAGCCGACAAAACAATCTTAGTAATGTACTCAATATCTTCCTTCTTCCGCTGAAAGACTCCGGCAACTAAATGCTCTATTTTTTTATGATAAAAAACGATAATAGAGACAAGAGTCCCCGCATGCAAAGCCACCTCCAATGCCGCACCACTCAAGGTATGCATCCCTAAATAGTACTGCATCAAAGCCAAATGTCCCGAACTACTAATGGGAAGAAACTCAGCAATACCCTGCACAACCGCTAATATCATAACATCAATTGTAATCATATTTTTTTCTTTTTCTTTTACTTCTTTTTCGGATGAATTAACTCACGATCAAAATAATTAATACTCATTCCCGCATCCACCACAACGGTCTGTGCATTAATTCCGCTCGAACGATTACTTAATAAAAACGCCACAACATCCGCGGCCTCCCGCGTTTCCAGCGCCCGATGACGCGGAAGAACCTTTTCCGCATAAAAATAAGCATCGATATATCCAGGAATACCCGCCGATGCCGATGTCTTCAACAAACTGGGTCCAACCGCATTCACCCGAATCATCGGCGAAACGTCACGACTCAGTGATTTCGCCAAAAAGACCACACTAGAATCCAGCGCGGCTTTTATAGGCCCCATATAGCCATAGTTTTCAGAAGCCATTCGGGTCGTTGAAATACTCATGGTAACAATGGAAGCATCCGGACTCAGCAAGTCTTTCAGACTGTTTACGACTTGCACAAGCGAAAAACAGGATATCTGAATTGCCTGCAAAAAATCTTTTTTCAATGTCCCATGAAACGGCTTCAGTCCCTCGCTATAATTTGCAAAAGCAATAGAATGCACAAAACCGTCTATTTGCGGAACAAGAGTTGCGCACTTTTTCGACAACGCCGCAATTTCATCTTCTTTTTCCACATCACAAGTCAGCGCATTCGCCTCTTCACCAATTAATTTTCTATTTTTATCGAGAAGTGCCTGGTCTCTGAAAATATAAATAATATTGGCACCCGCTTCCAAAAGGACACGTGCAATGGCCCACGCCACACTGCGTCGATTTGCTACCCCCATTAGAACAATATTTTTACCTTTTAAATGTAAAAAATCCATGACTTTATGATCTCCATAAAAAATTAAATTTCAGCGATTTTTAAATCCATTCCACCCTATACTAAGACAATGCGCGTGATATAAAATAAGCCTTACGTCATCTTTTGCAATTCAAGAATCCCAGATTAAAGATCAATTTTAACAAATTAATTTTTTTGGAATTCTGCCACAACAATAGAGCAGAAAACCATAAATTCTCTACTCTATAATAATTTAGTATAAAAAACAACCCCCTTGAAAAATCTTTTTTTCCAAGGGGGCATCTTTCAATTCTGTTTTGGCACACAAAAAAAGGTCCTCTAAAATTTCACTTTTTAGTCTCATCGCCAAAACAAGTGAACCATTTTAGATCTTTGTGATTTTCCATATTATTATAAAACTCGTGGCCGAATCTCAAGGACCATTCAAAAAAGCATTTCTGCGAATCAAAGACACTCTCTGATCAAAGTCTGCAAAAATACCACGAATCGACTCTTTTTAATAATAATAAGGTCTTGGGGCTGTTCAGAAATAACCTTTACATTTGCCTGATTCTCGTGAATGTTTTTTGTGCCGCCAACCTCGTCACATACCTAAGGGTATGCTCCTCGTTGTCGGCCCCAAAATCAAATCACGATTTTT
>JBAYAV010000153.1:0-7253 GCA_041669565.1 Lentisphaeria bacterium | reverse complement strand
TAATTCAACTCATAACTCAGCATTCATAACTCATAACTCGCCGTAGGCGTTAGGGTGTCCATTTTGGATAACACATGAGATATTTCACTTTGAGGGATATTATTAATATTGTGCAGAAAAAATGGCCTTTTTTTGTTTGTTGTAGGGGCGGAATATTTTCCGCCCGTTCTTGCAGACCGCTGATTTTTATATACCCACGTCTTTAACGGAAAAATTGAAATCGCCTGAATGACGAATGAATCAATTAAAATTGTAGGGGCGGAATATTTTCCGCCCGTTCTTGCACGGACGCTGATTTTTATATACATACGTCCCCATTACAACGACATGTTTGAAATCAAAAACGACAAAGAAGACATTCGGTCATTTCAATATTGCCGGATGTCTTCTTTTTATAAATAGAGCTCTGTTTTTTTTCCATTTCCCCCTTATATTAACCTTTATGAATTCATCCCAAAAGTCATTTTTATATTTCACCACAAAGAATTGCTCGGATACCTGGCATTGGCATTTGCCGCGCCGCGCCATTCTGGATCCGTGGTTTCAAAACATGCAGCATCCGGATCAGGGATTTATTAAAAACTTGCCGCATCGTAAAGTCTTTCAGGTTCAAGACAATCAACAGCATTTCTACCATATAAAGCATGCTCTTTATACAACCCTGAAATTGCGCATGCACTTCCTTCTTTGTCATCCATTAAAAAAGGAATTTAACATCCTCCAGGAACTCGCGAAAAATAAGATATCGTCTATTCAGGCAATTGGATACGGCTGTTCTTCCAGCGAAGAAATTCTGATTACAGCCTCCCTTCCCAATTGCGTAACAGCGCTTGAATTCTGGCATACAATTGCCCTGACTTCCCCTAAATTACAACAAAGTTTCATTCAGTCATTCATCCAATTACTAAAAAATCTGTGGCAAAAAAACTACCTCCACAACGATTTTCATCCAGAAAACATCCTTTGCAAAAAAAACACCGGCGAAGTCTATTTAGTCGATCCCTATAAATTAAAACATACACACGTCCTGCAAAAGAGACTGCAAAAAAAAACATTCTGTTTTGCACTGCTTTTCTTAGCCAATCGGCTCACCAATCAACAGCTCATTAAAATGCTGCTTCAAATCGGTGTTGAGACAACAGACTGCGCTGCGGCAGCTTTGCTGCAGCACACCAGAAAATGCCATGCGAATATTTTTTGGCATAAGTATGCGAAACGGGTCAAGAAAGTACTTGCCGGTACCTCCCAATACTCCCGCATAATGAAACACGACGCCGACAATCTGCATATTCGCAATACCACCTGGCACACCTCACAGTCCTTCCAACCCGAAGAATTGTATAAGCTTATTTTACCTTCAGAAGAGGCTCAGAAACTCTGGCTTGATTCTATTCTCACCCTGAAAAAAAATGGAATCAATCCGCCAATTATGTGGCAGCAGAATTTTTCAAAAAGGATGGATATCCTGTACTATAAAAACCATCCAAAAAATCACCGAAACAATGAGGCACATCAATGAGTAAAATTTATAACAACATCCTGGAAACCGTTGGCAATACCCCCCTGATCCGTCTACAAAAAATCAATCCCGGGAAAGCAGAGATCCTTGTTAAAATGGAATCCTTTAATCCCGGCGGAAGCGTAAAAGACCGTATCGGCATCCATATGATTGAACAAGCCGAAAAACGCGGAGACCTCATCCCTGGCTCTGTGATTGTTGAGCCCACCAGCGGCAATACAGGGGTAGGACTCGCACTAGCCGCCGCGGTCAAAGGCTATAAACTTATTCTGACAATGCCCGATTCTATGAGCATCGAACGACGTAAACTCGTGGCCGCTTATGGTGCTGAGCTTGTCTTAACCCCCGGAAGCCTCGGCATGCGGGGAGCTATTGACAAAGCAATTGAAATTCAAAAAAATGCCCCAGGATCTTTTATCCCGCAGCAATTTGAAAACCCCGATAACCCGGAGACGCATAAAAAAACAACCGCAATCGAATTACTGAATGACACAGACCGGAAAATAGATGTCTTTGTTGCCTCTGTCGGAACCGGCGGGACCATAACGGGAACAGCGGAAACACTGAAACAGGAACTGCCCAATATAGAAATCATTGCTGTGGAGCCTAAAACATCGGCAGTACTGTCCGGCGGCAAACCCGGTCCTCATAAAATACAAGGCATCGGTGCCGGATTTATTCCCAGCGTATTAAATACAGCCCTTATTGATAAAGTCCTGGCCGTATCCGATGATGAAGCCAAAAAGACAGCCCTCGCCGCCGCGCGTAAAGAAGGGCTGCTTGTCGGAATTTCATCCGGCGCCGCACTCTATGCCGCCTTCGAACTCAGCAAACAGCCAGAGTATGCCGGCAAACGTATCGCCGTTATCTTACCCGATACTGGTGAGCGCTATTTGTCCAGCTGGCTATTTGAAGAATAATACTGTCACACGTACAATTCTTTTTGAGACGCATAAAAAAAAGGCAAGTCTTCTTTTACGGTAGATTTGCATCGAAGCAGACAACAGGGAGCCCCGATAATTTCACCGGACTGCCTCGTAAAAAAAAAGGACTGTCACGCCTCCTACCAGTTTACAGCAAACCGTAGACATATTTCGATTATCGGTGACCGGATTTGCCCTTCTCTTTGGGGCCGTCACAGCAGGTCGTTTATTTGTGTTCGACCAATTGCTAGATGAAATTTGCCCATAAAAGACAGCGTGATATTACAAAGACATAACGGGACAATCCGGATTATAAAAAATATTATTTACATTGTGTTGTCCGCCTTTTTGCCTCCTTCAGCGCAAAAAAAGCAAAAGGAAGTATTCCGCAAATCCTACAGGCAACCCGCTTACAGAACAATCCGCAATCTCCCGTCCTGACAAAATTGAGTTCCGAGAACAAACGACGTCAGTCCTTCATTCTCGGCAAAAACTTCATTATAATGGATTAGTTCTTTTTCGGAACCACCCGAAGCAACGCACGCGGATCACGAGCAAAGAAGGGAGGAATTCCACGAAAATCAACATAATTATCTTCACAGACAATCCCTGTCGGTTTTCGTAAGAGTACCTTCCAAACTTCATCCTTTTCTGTGACTTTCTCATAAGCAAACATCTTTGGACGAGTAATTTCATCCTGATCCCAAATCTGCTCACCAGCAGCATTGAAGATTGTAGCGCGGATACCTTCACTGGTTCCATCACCATAAAAAAGCAACCCGAACCTCTTCGTTCCAGCCGGCACCAAAAAATAAAAATCGCCAGCAGCAGTAATAAAATGAATAGCTTTATCTACACCAGACAACGCCACAGGCTTTGAAGAACCCAGCACAACACAACGATTACTACCAATGTTAAGTCCCATTTGATACAGCCCCGTTTCCGCTGCAGTAAAACGCACTGTTTTCGTTTCCTTAAAAGGTATTTTGTCAAGTTTCACATTCTTGCCCGTTGGAGAAAGCCCCTTTAACTTCATAAAAGATCCGCCATAGTTTCCAACCTGGGCATATTCCAAGGTCAAATCAACCACCTCACCGGCAGCAGCCCAAACCGCCAATGTGCCCTGGCTGCGTAACGAATACGAAAGAGAGGCTGCCGGTACTCCGGACATTTCTGCGGGAATAAAAGTTTTGCCTTCCAAGGACAAGGCAGGAATATTTTCTGTTAGAACTTGCGGAAAATTTTTCTGCATCCATTCTGGAGTCAGCTTATACGTCTCTTTCCGGCCCTGGCGCTGAAGAACAATTGTTCCCTTGACGGTTATATTTCCACCGATTCCAAAGCAATCATAATAATCAAGAAACGGGCGATCAACATCATCCAAAAGTGTCAAATTTCCAAAATCCACACCCCCTATGGCCTGTTTTCCTCCTGCGACTGCAGTAACAACCAGAGGGATCATTCTTTTGTTTTCCACACCAGGAGACACCACAACACAATCTCTAAATCGAACGGACAGCCCATTAACAGGTTTCCGTCCTATTTTAATCGCGTTCATTCGTGCTTTTTCAAAGCGGCAATGAACGATATCAAATTTACCATGCAGCATTTCCGCCTCACTATTGGCCGTCGTTAAAGAAAAGCTGGTACGATCGCCTCGAGAGATACAATTTTCCAAACGCAACGAGGCTGGTACGGAATCGGCGTGCAAATTCGGCAAATAATAATCAAAGCCGATGCCCTCATTATTTTCGGTCAAGCAATTTCGCATCACGCAATTGACGAGTTGCTCCGACGGGCGATTTGGCTCAAAATCAATTCCTGCTGCTGGCGGAGTGCCGCCGGTATTTTTCATAATGGAATCCTCAATCAGCAGATTTTTAGCACTGATAACACTAATTCCCTGCCGGTAATTTTGATCACAAACGACATTTTTTATATGGATATTTTCATTTGTAACGCCTTCTTTAGAGACCCCGAGATAGATACCATCTCCTCCGCTTAGCGCTAGTGTCAGACCAAAAATATTGATATTTTTAGAGCTAAAAATAGCAAGCGCATGCCGCCATTCGGCTTTTTCATAAAGTTCAGGATTATCGTAATCGGCTCGATGCATCCGCAGGATCACTCCCTCTCCGCCTCGCAAAGTAACATTTTCTTTTCCGGAAATAGTAAAAAGGGTCGCGGTTTTACTCTTAAATTCTCCTCTTTTTGCTTCCACGACAACGCCCTTTTCAAAGACAATTTCCTGATTACTGACGGCTGTCAATTTATTTGTAATCCACGTTTTCCCAACGTTATCCACAATCAATTTTGGAACTCTGGAGTTAATAGCGTTTTGAAGTGCGCTTGTGGAATCTTCCGGATCAAAACCCCACCACGAAGCTTTTGCTTCCTTCAATTCACCGTTTATAACTTTTTTTACCATGGCCGGCTGCTCCACGGCAAAAGTGCTTTGCAGCAGTCCACACAAAATCATTGAAAAAATAATTCGCGCTGTAGTCATTTAATTTTTCTCCTAAAATCGGAATTCATGAAATAGTTCAATGATTATTCCACTCCATCCATTTTTTGTTAATGTCTATTATACGTTGACGACAATTCTAATTTTAGCCCTGTTCATTTCGTCTTTTTTTGTTCGTTTTCGAACAAAACGCAGACTGAATTTGAGCCACTACAATAAAAAGCTGTCTTTCTTTCCCAATTTACTGCTTATAATACAAACAAAAGTGTTTCTTTACTGTACAACCAATTATATCCTTTCGCAAACACAAAAACATACAGGAGATCTCTTTGCAAGTAAAAAAAGTAAATACACCACTTTTTTGCATCCAATCTTACAAACCGCTCCATATGCGTTCAATCCTGCGAGAGCCTTTTTTTATTTCTTCCAGACGATATTGCCCTATCTAAAATCAACGGTTCTTATGATAGGCGATGTTGATATTTACTCCCAGTTAAACGTCCTTTCTATTGCCAACCGATTTATTTAACAACAAATTGCATTTTTAGCTGGAAGGTTTTGTCATCATCCCTCTTAATATTTATAAATATGAACCTCATAAGGAGCAAAATCATCTATGACTTTGTTTGCTGTTTGTTTCATAAATCTACCATCTTCAAAAAGAACTTCCGCTCTTTCGTTTCCTTCACTTTCCGGGAGTGAAAATTTACATTTTATTTTATTAGGGTATGGATTTACAGTTATAAGATATTTTACACCATTTACTTTCCTAAGAGAATAGTGAATACCTTCATTATGCAGTCCACTTATTTCAGATATATCGCATGGTTTGGCAATAATGATTTTTGCTTGAGACATTATTTCATAATTAAGTTCCTTCACTTGAGACTGCAACTCTGAGTCAATTGATAAACTTCCAGTAGGTTCAGGATCTCGAAATGCGTAGTAAAAAAACATTTTCATCCCCTGAGTTATGCAAAGATATGTTTGAGCTTTTAACCATTGATAGGAAGGAAGTTTGGTCCCTGGTCTACTGAAAGTCTGAAGGATGGAGAACCAGGGTTTTTTTGTTTTACTTGCCTGTATTATCAAATTATTCCATTTATACACTGTATTTAGTGTTTCATATGGGTTTGGATAATGATCATACGAAGCAATCTCTGTGGAAGAAGCATATTCTTTAAATTTATTAGGAATGCATAGATTTACCCATATTGGATGCTTAGGGTCTAACTGTTTGATTAACTTATAGGCCTTAGCAACTTCTTCTGGCGGAATTTTTCTGGCATCTGGCTCATCCGTTATGCTCCACAAAAGAACCGCAGGATGTCCTTTTAAGGCATGAACCATTTTGCGTATATTATTAAGATTATATTTTCCCTTTTTATTATCTAAAATCCAATGGCTTTGCATTACAACAAATGCATAGCTATTGTTTTTTAAGCATAAGTCAAGAATTCCCTTTAAGTTATCAATATTTGCTTGTGCCCCCCCTGGAATATCGGACCATACTTGTTTTACGTTTTCACCAAATTCTTTCATCTTTTCAAAATAATTTTGCGTAAGAGATGGGTGATAGAAGCATACTGGAATGAATGGTTTACTGTTGACTTCTAAGCTTGTTCCGTTAATAGAAACTTCTTTTATTGGTTCCAAAACAGGAAAATCGTAATGTTTTATTACAGAAAATTCTTTTTTTGATTGTGCTATAATTTTTGCGTTTTTTTCTGTTCCAGTCTGCAATTTTAATGTAGCAACATAATGTCCGAGTGGTAATGTTGCTATTTGCGGGTCAATTAATATGTTTTGCTTAGGAAGGTTAATATTATAATATTTATGAGTTAACACTTCAGAACTGTATTTCTTTTTAAATTCATAAATTAAAACGCTGTTATTTTTCTCTATATTATTTACGCTTATATCAAGTGTGATGTCCGAAGGCAAAACATTCCTAAAATCTTTGATATCTTTATTAAAAATGTAGTTACTGATGAATTTGTTGTCTTTTTTGAAAAACACAGAACTTTTCAACGGTTTAATTGTAAGATATTCTTCGGGTTTCGTTGCTTCTGTAATAGATACATCGTCCCAGAACATTTCTCCATTTGAAACGTCCTTTCCAATCTTGAAATAAATAGCCATAAACGCGTTTTTTGGGGGTGTCTTGAATACAAAACTATATTCAGTCCAGTTATCTTGAGTATTTAAAGTAACCGATTTCCAGTAATATGATATAGACTTATGGGGGTATAAACTTGAAGCCACCAAATTCAGATGTAGTGTAAGGGTATGGACGAATACCCAAAAGACACAAAAGAATTCGACAAGTGGTTTCCAAGCGATAATG
>JBAYAV010000152.1:0-7276 GCA_041669565.1 Lentisphaeria bacterium | reverse complement strand
GGCTGTTCAGAAATAACCTTTACATTTGCCTGATTCTCGTGAATGTTTTTTGTGCCGCCAACCTCGTCACATACCTAAGGGTATGCTCCTCGTTGTCGGCCCCAAAATCAAATCACGATTTTTCGGCAAATTGTCAAGTTATTTTTTTTACAGCCCCTTAGAATGTGCCACTTTTTTAAGTTCAGTCATTTCATTCAGGCCAGACATATTACATTCGGCGCAAGGGAATATCGTGAACTACCTGAATTTCATTCTGCACTTGTTTCACACCAGGCATCTTTTCCACGAAACAAGAAATTTCTTTTTTTATGCCATCCGAACTAGTAATACCCTCGAGTGTTACAACAGAATCCAACACTTGTACTTCCAAAAATTGAATTCCGATTTGCCGTATAATCAAGATCTCATTCAAAATTTTCTGCCCCAAAAGTTTATCTTTCAGCATTTGGGTTCCAGCGGCATCTTTTTCAGGAGTCACCAAATCATGAAGTGCTCTTTCGATAATATCTGCTATTTGTTTGGCAGAACATTTTTTTGAATTTAGGATTAAGTCATAACGCGTAGCATCGGTCCATTTTGTATCAAAATGATACTTGCAAAAGCCTTTCCGTTCACGATCGCTCTGTTCGATCATCTTTTCAGCTTTTTCTTCGCTGCAGTTGAGCTTGTCTTTAAGAGCCGCCACCCGAAAACTTTTCTCTGCAATTAAACGAATTCTTAAACAATTCGGCATATCTTCCATCAAAATATTTCCTGCACGCCCAAGAAGGACAGCTGGGCCCTTTTGCATTTGGGTATACATCGCTAATTTCAGCATCTGCAGATAAATATCCTGATCCGCCGAAAACACCGAGAAAATACCCGGTTTTTTTTCATCATAACGATTAAAAATGCCGAGATCACCACCCTGCTCCTTAAAGAGCTTCTCAAGCATCTCTTTGTCAATTAATTGTGCACTCAGTCTTTCCGCTAAAATTTCAGCAACTTCAGTGCCATTGGTTCCTAATTCACGCGCGATTGTAATAATTGCCATAAACAACCTCCCTCTATTTCTTGGTTTTTGTCTCTACAACAAACAGCCACTGCTTTCCAATCTTTTCAAGATTTCAGCCCGCAGCTCTTAACAATCGAAAGCCACAAACATATACCTTAATCGAAAAAACTCACCCTATAGTTTAGTATAATACAACTGTTAAAAATTGCCACCTTTTTTCCAAAATTTTAAGTCCGAGGAGTTTAAATACAAAAAAAGCGCCATTCCTTAAAACGACGCTTTTTATACTTCAAAATTCGAAAACTGAGTTTTATTCTAATCCAGTTTTTTTACGAGCAGCAGTCAAATAAGCAAGCATATCAGCAACATTATTTGTGCTGGTTTTCTTATAGTATGCTTTGCGTGTCAGCTTTGCCGCGGCAGCTTCATCAATAACAACCGTTACATTGGGGTGTAATTGCAACGCAGATGCGGTATTCATTCCAGTAATAGGTCCTTCTAACATCCCCGCAATTGCATCGGCCTTATTCGGCCCATCCGCAACCATTAAGACTTCATTCGTATCCAAAATAGTGCCAACACCCATGGACAATGCCCAGCGTGGAACTTCGGCAGCCGATGCAAAGAAACGCTTATTATCTTCAATTGTCGGAGTATCCAGCGTAACACATCCGGTACGACCATATAGCGGAGTTCCTGGTTCATTGAAGCCGATATGACCATCACGGCCAATCCCTACAATTTGCAGCTTAATTCCGCCAAGCTCTTCCATTTTTTCTTCATAGGAAGCACACTCGCCAGCGATATCGTCTGTCATACCATTCAGGAAGTTGATATTCTCTTCCTTCAGATTAATATGATCAAACAGATTCGTATTCATAAAATTACGATAGCTCTGGGGATGTTCAACCGGCAGGCCGAGATATTCATCAAGATTAAATGTATGGACATCTGAAAAATCAATTTCGCCGCGTTTATATCCCGCAGCCATTTCTTTATACAGCGGAATGGGAGAACTTCCGGTAGGAAGACCTAACACCTTTGCATGACCATTTACAATGCGATCACGAACAACCTTATAAGCTTCTTTTCCAACAGCTTTTGCATCTGCACAAATAATAACATTCATAATACTTATTCCTTATCCTTGAATCACTCTATTTTTTTCCTTTAACGGGAAAATTCTATGTCTTGTGATAAATGTATTAGGAATCTTTTAAAGTTCAACTACTTATGCAATTCGTACCAAAAATAATTGCACGATAATCCAAATTTTTCCATTTCATACCAAGGAACAAAAAATAACGCGTAAACAAGAATACCCGCGATTCCATTTTTTCTACAAAAACATTTTTTCTCGAAAAAAATATTCTTTCATAAACAAGGAAAGAATTTCGTCCCGAAAGGCTTCTTCATGCAAATAAAAGGAGCGCAAAAATAGATCATGCCGGCAAAGAGCGAAAGTTATTTTTTAACATTTTTTTTATGATTTTCTTTGTTTCTATTATTCTTTTACACGACCATTTATGAAGGAATGTTATATTAGCAATAGTTTTTTTAAAGAATAAAACGCAAAAGGACAAAAATCAAATTGCAATAATTTTTCATAAAAAGGATTGGTTTTACTACTTGTATAGGCAAAACCAAATTATAAACAGTATTGCTTTTTTTAGCATCATCCAAATTGAACAAAGGAAACAAGTACTTATGGAAACAATTTCTGTAGATTTCGGCAAACCAACGGGAAAAGAGATAAAGCCTCTTCACGGAATCAATAACAGTCCTGTCGCATTGCATGAACCGCTGCCTGAATTAAAACAAGCGGGCATTCCATTCGTAAGACTGCATGATACCGGCGGCGCATATGGTGCCAATCGTTTCGTGGATATTCCGAACATTTTTCCCGATTTTGACGCAGACGAAACAGACCCGAAATCCTATCTTTTTGAATTTACCGACGCATATTTTAAACAGCTTATTGCATCTGGAATGAAAATTTTTTATCGCCTTGGCGTTACCATCGAGAATGAATTTCGGATTCATGCCTATCGGATTGATCCGCCAAAAGATCCCGCAAAATGGGCAAGAATTTGTGAGCATATTGTGCGGCATTATAATGAGGGCTGGGCAAACGGATTTCATTTTGACATCGAATATTGGGAAATATGGAACGAGCCAGAAAATCCGCCGATGTGGACCGGCACCCGCGAACAATATTTTGAGCTTTACCGCGTCACTGCAAACCATTTAAAAAAATGCTTTCCCACTATAAAAGTCGGCGGATATGCCAGCTGTGGTTTCTACGCGGTGAACAGGCCCAATAGGTCGGATTTTTACAAAGGTTTTTTGACCTGGTATGACGAATTCCTGAAATTTGTAAACGCAAAAGACACAAAATGCCCCCTCGATTTTTATTCTTGGCATTTATATACAAATGATCCGAATGAAATTATGATTCATGCCAACTATGTTCAAGAAAAATTAGAGGCATATGGCATGCAAAACACCGAAAATATTTTTGATGAATGGAACTATATGTCCCCCCATATTGACACGCGCTGGGATGACATGAAAGAAGCTCCGGGCGCCGCTTTTGTCGCCGCCGCGTTCACTTTAATGCAAAAAGGCTGTATTGACAAAGCGATGTATTATGATGCACTTCCAACCAGAGCTTATTGCGGGTTATACTATTTTCCGCATCAAAATGTTACTAAAACATACCACTCATTTCTGGCGTACAATGAGCTTTTCAAACTTAAAAATGAAGTCGAAAGTTCCGCAAACAGCACCAAGCAGATTTACGTCTGCGCCGCGGCCGATTCTCATACAGAAGCCGTGCTAGCCATTAATAATAATCCGGAAGCATGCGGCATTGACTGGGACATCAAAAACCAACACGGCAAAGCAGCCGCTTTAATCATTAATCAACATAACGTGTTCCAGCCCATTCCATTTGACAAAAACTTCGAAATGCCGGCATACTCCGTTTTGCTAATTAAATACAGCGATAAACGTCAAGTTTTTGCAACCACACAAAAAGACACGTCCCAGCATAGCTTCAACGGCATTGATGAAAACAAAAAATGATATTGATGATTTATGCGCCCCCGCACGGCTACAGCTATGCAAGGGCGCATAAAATAAGTACTTTGCCAAAAATTGAATTAAGGGGCTGTTCAGAAATAACCTTTACATTTGCCTGATTCTCGTGAATGTTTTTTGTGCCGCCAACCTCGTTACATACCTGAGGGTATGCTCCTCGTCGTTGACCCAAAAATCAAATCACGATTTTTTCGGCAAATAGTCAAGTTGATTTTTTTACAGCCCCTAAAAAATCCTAAAAAATAGTATCAAAAACATTCTATTTTATTGTTTTTTTTATCCCTTTTTCTTTTCAAGTATTAGATTCTATTAAATAAAACTCAAAATAGACTCTTTTCTCATGATGCAAAACACTTATATTCCCCATTCTGACGCAGCATTTTCCCGAACCGAATTACTTCTCGGCACAACCGCCCTTGAGCACCTTGGGCAAGCCCATATTCTACTGTGCGGAATTGGCGGAGTCGGCTCATGGGCCGCCGAAATACTGGTGCGCTCCAACATAAAGCACCTCACCATTATCGACCCAGACACCGTAAAAGCCAGTAATATCAATCGGCAGCTTCCAGCATTGCACAGCACCATCGGTGAAACAAAAGGCATTGTTTTAAAACAGCGTCTTCATGACATTTCACCCCAGGCAGAAATCACTTTTTCCCCAACGCGTCTTACCCCAGAAAACATTCCGGACATTCTTGCCCAGCAGTCCTGGGACTATATTATTGATGCCATTGATGAGCGACCGCCGAAACTCGCGTTAATTCAACAAGCCATCCAGCAGCACATCCCCATTATCTCCAGCATGGGGTCAGCCAATAAAATCATCCCATCGGCCATTCAAATTGCGGACATATCCGATACTTATGGCTGCTCAATGGCCAAATTACTGCGCAAGAACCTCAAGAAAGTCGGCATTACAAAAGGTCTGAAAGTCGTTTTTTCTCCCGAGTTATCCATTCTTCTTGCCAATGGAAAATATTGCGGAACCAACCAAGAAGAACCTGGTGAAAAACGCCCCCTCGGAACCATATCCTATATGCCCGCACTATTCGGACTATACTGCGCCTCTGAAGTGATCCAAGATCTTTTGAAAAAGCTTCCACCTCTCCCCCGCAAAGGGAATGAGACACCAAAAGGGAAAAAGGAAAAGATCAATACCGCATCCTGCTGAATTAAAATAATCTTTTGATAAAATATTCAAACACCGCTCTTTAACAAATAATCGATCAAAACTAAAAATATCGATTTCATAAAAACTCACATAAAAAATATTATCCATCAAGAACCAAACCGCCCAAAAATAAGACAAACAATGAAAATCATTGTCAAAACACGTCTTTTCTACAATTACGCATTAAATTATAACGTTTACATAATCATTAAACGTAAAAATATAATTAAGAGGAGTCGCGAACAGCATTTCTCAACATCAGCGTTTATTTACTCATCACGATCATAAGAGAAATACATGGATTTCACAGACTTCGGATTAAATGACAAATTATTATCCGTTATAAAAAAATTAAACTACACGACTCCCACCCCGATTCAAGCGCAGGCGATTCCGCCCCTAATGAAAAATCAAGACGTTATGGGGCTTGCTCAGACCGGTACTGGCAAAACGGCCGCATACGTTCTTCCCATTATTCAAAAACTGGTCGCTTCTGGCCCGCGTGACGTCATCCGTTGCCTCGTGGTAGCGCCGACCCGCGAATTAGCAGCGCAAATTAATGAAGTTTTTGCTGAATTTGCCGCGCCCTTTGGGCTGCATACCTGCGCAATCTACGGTGGCGTCAACGCCAAACCACAACTGCGCGCATTCAAATCCGGCGTAGAAATTATCGTTGCCTGCCCCGGACGGCTCCTGGATCACCTGCAAAATAAAAATGCATCCCTGAACAAAATCGAAGTCCTTGTACTGGATGAAGCCGATCAAATGTTCGATATGGGGTTTCTGCCGGATATCCGAAAAATACTTGCCTTTATGCCCAAAAAACGACAAACGATGCTTTTTTCAGCCACCATGCCAGAACAGCTTCGCCACCTCGCCTATGAAATTCTCTATAAGCCAATCACTATTGAAATAGAACCCAACCATGTGGTTGACACTGTTTCCCATGCACTTTACCCCGTTGAACAGCACCTGAAGGCAAAATTGCTACTGCAGTTGCTAAAGGAACTCAACAGCCATTCCGTTATCGTCTTCACCCGAACCAAATTTCGCGCAAAGCGCCTTAGCGAACAGCTTTGCAAAGACGGTTTTCTGGCGACGCAGCTGCAGGGTAACATGTCTCAAAATAAGCGCAAGGCATCCCTGAACGGATTTAAAGAAGGCACCTTCCATATTTTAGTAGCTACTGATATTGCTGCCCGTGGTATTGATGTAAACGATGTTACGCACGTCATCAACTTTGATATTCCCGATACAGTAGAAGCCTATACCCATCGAATTGGCCGTACTGGCCGCGCCCTCCAAACCGGCGAAGCTTTTACCTTCTATGCCAAAGAGGACCGCGATCAAATCCTCGCCGTTGAACGGAAACTCGGCTACAAAATTGAGCGAAAATTTTTAAATGACTTTGACTATCGCGCACCGGCGCCGCCAAGATCCCAGCGTAGTTTTTCGCGTGAGCCGCGTTTTTCCTCTGCGCAAGACAATCGCCGTCAGCCGCCCAAAGAGGCACACAATGGTCAAGATCGCAATCAACGCGGCAAGAAGACAACGGAACGCTATAAGGACACGAATAGCGCCCCAAACCGACGCACAAACACGAGCCGATCTCCAGCAGTCAGTTCATCTCACCGATAAAGTAACAGAAAGTCCTTTGCGACGATGTAATAGAACCCTATAGAATCATTTTTGTGGGTCTGTTCACCCTTGCTTTTTTAGAGTCCTTCACCTCCGAGGTAGAGGGCTCTTTTTTATATTTATAGAATATAGCAGGTCTATTTCAAGCGAAACCAAAAGCTGCTAACGCAGAACCATAAACCTGAAAAAACAGTTCAAATTTTCATATTAAGAAAACACAAAATCACCTATTAAAAAACGCTGCGTGAATTGTGGAAAATGGTTCGTGCCGCAGAACAACCCACCCACACCAGAAATATTATAGTTCCCAGAAATGCCGGCGACAACGAAAAGCCTCTGACGACGCG
This sequence comes from Lentisphaeria bacterium, assembly GCA_041669565.1. Classification (GTDB taxonomy): domain Bacteria; phylum Verrucomicrobiota; class Lentisphaeria; order Oligosphaerales; family Oligosphaeraceae; genus JBAYAV01. Next base: position 24 of record JBAYAV010000152.1, on the reverse strand, counting down.
GTCTTTTGCTCTGTTATTTTCTTC
>JBAYAV010000151.1:0-7288 GCA_041669565.1 Lentisphaeria bacterium | reverse complement strand
ATAGTATACAATGGGCGAATTTCAAGCTGGAAAGGGCGTGCAAAAATAAAAAAGCCCCGACCCTAATACGAAGAGTCGAGGCAAAAACTGCGGGTGTACTATAGAATCATGCGGATTTTAGGCCATAACAAAGATTCCTGACCAAGATCATTAATTGGCGAGACTTCCCCTTCCACTCCTGAAATACGATTTATGCCATACGTTTGCCAATCGTTATCAAACTTCGTAGGAACGAGAAATGGGCATTGAAACGTATTGCCACTTGAAATATAATTACTGGTAAGCAGTGTGGTTGTCCACATATTGTAATTGCGTTGGCGTTCGGGGATATACCCGCTAAAATCATCCGCATACATAAGCAGCCCCAAACCGCACTGTTTAAGATTATTTACGCATTTTATGGCCTTTGCTTTCTTTCGGGCCGTGCTCAGTGCGGGCAACAACATTGACGCTAAAATGGCGATGATTGCAATCACTACCAGAAGTTCTATAAGAGTAAACTTACCTTTTTTCATTTTTGTTTTTCCTTTTATTTTATTACGTTTTATTTTATTTTTAAGCACATTCTATAATCCGAGTCTGATTCTACTTTTTTGTTTCTTTCATTGATTTCCGCTACTCCTTATTTTTGAATTAAGATCGGTTCAATTTTAGTAAATTGTTGATTTTTGTTCTTTTGTTTTAATATATCAATAAGTAATTGTGCCGCATTTGCCGCGACGGCTTCCGGTTGAAAATCAATTGTAAGCGTTGGCACATTAAATTTTTCTTTATAGGGGTGTCGGGTAATAATAACGGTTTCCGGCTTTTTTCGGAGCCCGTAATATCCGATGATCAGTTCTTCGATTTCGCGCGCGGTACGATTATCCCAGCATACGATTGAATCGAACGGCAGTGGGCCATCTTGCAGAAACACTTTTTTCATCGCATCATATGCTCCCGAGAACAATCCATTTCCACGATAAAATAAAGAACGGTCGAAAGGAATCCCATTTTCCAGCAGGGCGTACTTAAAACATTCAAAAAAAGCAAGGTCATAATAATTTTCATAGGCTTCTTCAAAATAGGCAATTCGCTTTAAGCCATAGTTGCTTATTTTTTCTGCAGCCTCGAAGCAAAACTGTTCCATATCCATTTGGACAATTGAGGCATCTTTTACAACCGCTTTTGAAAATGTTCCTAAAACCACGTATTTTATATCGAGCTTATTAATGGCATTCATAATCTCTTTGTTCAACACTCCAGAAATCAACACCCCATCAACTCTTTTATCCCGTAATAGTGGGGGAAAATCAAAAACACTCCGTTCCGTTCCTTCGAGCCGAACCAAATGGAGATAGAAATTACTTTCTTTTAAGACCTTCGCAATTCCATCGATATTGCGACTGTATCCCGGATCCGCAAAATCGCGATCTACCAAAACATAGGCAATATTACGCGTAATTCCGCTGCGGCCTCGAGTTATTAAATCCTGAACACTATGATTAAGCTGATAGCCCAGTTCTTCACAAGCAGAAAATATTTTTTTCCGCAGGGCATCCGAAACAGTTGGTTGTCCATTCAAAGCGCGCGACACAGTCGACTTGGAAATTCCCAGCCGATCTGCAACAGTCTGCATATTGGTTGCTTGTTTTACTTTTATCATTCAATGGCATCCTTCTCTTTAAACAACTTGTTGCTTTGGCATATTATAAATATACATCTTTTTATATATTTTGTCAATACAAGAACTATTCTTTTTAAATATACGCACGTTTTACCACAATATTATTTTCAAAAAAAATAAATAAATCAAAAAACACGGTCCTCTAAAACCATAGCAGAAATCCTGTGCCAATCGCCGAAACAACAAGTTGCAAAACAATAACTCATATTTGTTGCAATGCTATTCATCGGTTTTATAAAGCACGGCATTTGTTCAATCAGGAAAGGAAATTCTAAGGAAAGTCTGTATAAGTTTTTCTTCTTTCGCTTCCTTGTGCAAATTAGATTGGCTTAACAAAAGATTAGGCATCCTGAAACGGATCACCCTTAATGGATGAAATAGGGAAGAATCTTCAAACAGAAAGGACCTTATAGGCAGACGGTCCTCCCGTCTTTTTTTTTGAGGGGGGGAGGGAAGCACACAGATAAAATCCGAGTAAACAATACCAATTTCACAAATATTTTTTTTATTCACAACACTATAAATCAACTATTTGTCTTTCTTTCAAATATACGAGCTCCCCTCGCCCCTTTATTGGACATATAGGGGCCTGTCGTTTCAAGCAATGATTTACAGCTCGAGCTCTACTATTACAGGAGGAAAACTTTTAAGGAAGGATCCATGCCCCCGGCAAAGAATGAACATTATCCGAAGGTTTTTTGTTTTTCCATTCCGGCGGTGGTTTCCAACCTTTTGAAAGAAGACATCCGGTAACAGCGGCCGATGCTGCGATTGTCTCATTAACCGTATATTCACTAATACGCACCGTATAATTTTCCAAATTTGAGAAGCGCCGAAATACCGGGATTGCCCCGCTTAAGTATTTCGAGTATGTATCCCAGCTTGGTTTTTTGTCTGGGATATGCAATACATCTTTAAGCAAACAGACCTTCTTCCCGTAAAAGGAATGATCTTCACGTGCCTTCAAAAAGATTCCATACGCAAGATTTACAGCATTATAATGAACATGATAGGCATACATATAGGGTGTTATTCCGGGAATAAATTCATCGATGCCATCCGTTTCTGACGGCAAATCAAGAAAACGAATCGGATAAACCTTGCCGAGCCCCGATGTCATACTAATCCCCTGCGGATTCTCCCCCAGCATCCAGTCGTTCGCCAAAAAGGCCGCATCGCGATATTTTGCATCACCCGTCACATAATACGCAACCACCAAGTCGCGCGCCCGACGCAGGGGATGCATGGATCCCCATGCACAATGCGTAGAATACTTATGCGTCGGTGCATACCAGGGCATCCGGTAGTCATAATTTTCCTCGACTTCACGGCATCGCGTATCACCAAGATGAATCATTTGTTCTCGCAGCATTCCCTGCATTTTCAAAAGGGTGAGCCGTTTGCCCTCGTACGTCAAAATTTCAGGGAAAAAGAAGGGTGAGCTATTCCAAAAAAGATTTTTAATCCAGTACCCGACATATTGATCCGCATATTTTTCAAAATCATCGAGATATTTTTGTTTTTGGGTCAGGATATAAAGATTATAAGCGGCTTTACAAATATAAAGTCCGGGAATTTTATCTTCTTCTTTATACGTCAGAGTCGCGATTTCTCGCTTATTTCCGGGGAGTGTAACTCTTGCCTTAAGTCCAGGGACGGAAGCTGTTTTTGCTGGATCCATCGCGAAGGCATAGCCCAGCTCGGCGGATTGGCAATACAATGCGGCCTTTTCTTCCTTGCCGAGCAAGTGCATTGCATTTGCAAAGCTTGCCGCATAAGCCGAATATTGAGCGGTGCTCTCTCTTGTTGGAAACGCCAAAAAATACGGCTCATTATCCAGCGCTGGATTATGAGACTTTATTCCAGGATGCCCGCGGCCTTCGATCCAGCAGCCCACACCGCCGGATTTATTCTGGCAGCGCCGCCAAACAGCCAACCCCCATTCGGCCTCATCCAGAATGTCTGGGATGCCATTGCCACTCTCGGGGATATCAAGCTGCCCATCCAAAAAATTTTCAGGGAAAAGCATCCATGCGCCAATAAAGTCTCCCACCGCCTCAAAATGATATGGTCTGCGGTCATAATCTGCGGCATCATGCCATCCACCATAGCCGCCGGGAACCAGAACCCGCGTGGTACAATTCCGCTGAATAACATCGAAATGGCTCACTTTTACCCGTTTCCCGTTTGGCAAATAGAAACCGCTTGTTGTTTTTCCTTTGTCATTATAATCATAGTTATTCGGCGGGAAATTGCCAACGTACGTTTTTTGATGACACGCGCCGCATTTCCACTGGGTATAAGGCGGTTCTTTGGCGATTCCGCAGCGTTTATGATACATTCCGCGCATTCGTACATAGAACGCCCGGCCGACGGCATCCGGTCCAATCACGAAGGGCCATGAGGAGCCGATTCCCGGAACAAAGAGTTGATAACTTCCCCGCGTCTTAAATTTTGACAAATCGATTTGATAGACTTTTTCGCCGCTGGGGGACAGTCCGTCTGGCCTTGTTTTAGACTCAAATCTTTTTTCTTGGGGGCGTGCCGAAATTTCAGCTGTTCCCACGATTTTATTTGTAATAGTATCTTGAATAAAGCATTTTTTTCCGATCCATGCATCATAATTACGCGGCAGTATTTCCGGTCCGCGCCACAGTCCGATATACGCATATTTTTCATTGGCTTCGGTAGAAAAGCCGACCTGGTTTACTTTAATTGCGCAGGAGCGTTCTTCTTTTTTATAGACAAAATTCAAGACCTCGCCCAATGGCGTAATAATTTGGCAATCGTCTCCATTTTTCAGCGCGTTTTGCAATTCAAGATAGCTGCAATGAACAACCTCAGCGGCCTCCACCTTTACGTCCGAGGCCCCCGTGGAGTCTGGCACGCGCAAACAGGCAATTGCATTCATCCAATATCCGCATTGTGGCAGCGGGGCTTTTGTCCCATTCACAAGGACTGTCCATTTTTTTGCATCCGCATAAGCATCGACAATTTTTCCCCGGTAATCCTCAATCAACTCTGCCATTGCGAATCGATATTGGAATGACCGTGACCACTCAGGGACTTCAGAATGGCTATCTTCCAGTTTTCGAAAAAAGTCTCCATATTCCGCTTGGAGTCGTCGAATTAAAAAATCGCGGTCATTGGCCATAACCAGGATATTATTAGCATCCCCGAGTTTCAGTTTAAGGGTATTACGAATGGCAAGTTTTTTAGTCGGCAGGATGCGTTTACGAACAAAAGCGCCATAGGACACAACAATACCTGCCTCAAAATTATATCCGCGGCATAATTTTTCTATTTTTTCAGCGGAGAGGGCCTCATTATAAATGCGAATATCATCAAAAGCCTTGCCGCGATTTTGTTTTCCCGAATATTGTCCAATCGTAAAGGTATTAGGGCATGTTCCGTATTGAATTATCCAGGGACGGGGTGAGTTTTTTTCCTGAAATTGTTCTTTGCCATTTAGGAAGAGCCGGAAGGCCTGCGGTTTGCCGGGAATTTCGGGTGGTACCACAAGGGCAATATGATGCCAAACCAGATTTTTTAAGCGCGGCAAGATAATTTTATGTTTTGCATCGCCGGTCTGAATATAGGGTTTGCCCCAGCTTAAGCCAAAGAAATAAGCATTTTTAGGTGACTGGCGATTCCCGAAGCCGAATATATGGCAATAATTATCATTGCTTACGTGCCGATAAAACCCGCATATTGTCATTCCTTTCCGGGCATCCATATTTGGAATTATTCCCGAGGCTCCCGATCCAGATGCGTCGACGGGTGAGTAGACAATATTTCCCGTCTTTGTCATCAAATCATCCACAATAAATTGCGGGTTTTCTTCCAGCGCAGTCAAGTTATTATTACGTCCGCTCGAATCTAAAAAGTTTCCATCGCACTTATAGTATCCGACCAATTCGGCTTTACAAACACAGCAAAGCAGCGCACTCAAAAACAGGTTTCGTAAAATCATTTTCATTCCATCATATTAAAATTATAGAAGGCTTTTTAAAAGGGAGAGTTCTTTTCAACTAATCTAAATGCGAACGATCTTTTTTCAAACAAGGGGCTCTTGTTTATAGAATATTTATATCCATTTGCACTTAAAAAATTAAATTTTAACTTGATTTCTTTCGTTTTAGATTTACATTGATTATATTATCTAGGTAAAATTAGCAAACAGAAAAAAAACTCAACCTGCAACCTCTAAAAAAGCTAAATATGGATCTTAAAATTTTTCTTTTTGTTGTCTTTTCCTTTTCCTTGACGGGTTGTATGGATTGGCAGCGTATAACGTATGATTACGACAACTTCAACAAAATTGAAAAGCATGAAAATGCTATTGTTGAGATAAAAAAGATAACTCCAGAAGAGAAAGAAGCGCATCTCAAATATCTTTTGGAATTATCGGACGACAAGAATTATCAATATACAATTGGTGCTGGTGATGTACTGCAAGTCAATGTCTACAATCATGCGGACATGAGTTCTCAAATGACAGTCACCCCCGATGGTTATATTGGCATTATGTTCGCGGGGCAAGTCAAAGTAAGTGATTTGAACTTAAAAGACGCGAGTCAAAAAGTTCAAGAAGCTCTAAAAGTCTATATCAAAAACCCCGTTGTGGCAATTCTTCCAGCGGCTATTCATTCCATCACCGTGACGGTTGTCGGTGGCATTCGGGAATCGGGAATATATGATGTGAGTTCCGGAATGCGCATCAGTGATATTTATGCAAAAGCTGGTGGTCCGGCCACTCGTCTCTTTGATGGAAAAGTATTGGAGATCACGGATTTGCCCAATTCCATTTTTTTCCGTGACGGAAAGCCTCTGCAAATTGATTTTTCGGCAGCGATCAATCGCTGTGATCCCTTGAATAACATTAAATTGCGGAAAAATGATTACCTCTTTTTTGCAACTCGTACCGATAAAATTATCGGCGTTATTGGCCAAGTCAATAATCCGCAGCAGGCGTTATGGAATCCAAGTTTAGGCGTTCTTGAATTAATTGCAAAATGCGGGGGGCTCAAAGAAACTTATTGGAAGTATGCTCTTATTATTCGTGGCGATATAAACGACCCGATTCTTTGCAAGTTGGATTTAGATGGAATTTTACAAGGCCGCTGTCAGAATGTTCACTTAAAAGCGGGCGATGTTCTTTATATTCCGCGTGATGGCTTATCCGAAGGCAATGTATTCATTCGTAAGCTTCTTCCTTTGGGGCAGCTATTTAACTTAATTTCCATGCCACTTACCTGGAATAACAATAATTAAAATCAAGTCTTTACCAAGCATCAAAGCGGGTCTTTTTTCACAGGAAAGAAAGCCCGCTTTTTCACAAAATGCATTTTTATAAGACAAAAATAGAGACCTCAATTATCCTATTTTATCCCCACCTGAATTTATTTTATCCTATTCAAATAAAACGCCCTTTTAACTTTTCTTAACCGAAAGATTCAGAACCGTAAAATCCAAGATGTTTTTTAGATAACACAGCTTAGGGACTGTTCAGAAATAACCTTTACATTTGCCTGATTCTCGTGAATGCTTTTTGTGCCGCCAACCTCGTCACATACCTGAGGGTATGCTCCTCGTTGTCGGCCCCAAAATCAAATCACGATT
>JBAYAV010000150.1:0-7293 GCA_041669565.1 Lentisphaeria bacterium | reverse complement strand
TTTAAGCCATGAACTTGAAGAGCATTTATGTTAGATTCTACAGCAGAATGTCCTTTTTTAGCTTTCATAAATTTTTTAGAATATTGTTCTTCTTTATCAGCTTTAGAGAGTTCCCCTTTTTTCCTTAAAGCAGCTGCTTTAAGGATAGAATCAAGTCTTTTTTTGTTTTCAGGCAACCAAAATCCTTTGTCATAACTAGAGGTTGAGTAAAACGACAAAGATTTTAATAAAAGCAGAACGGACCGTAAAGGACAGCCGATAAAAAAGGTCCTAGAACATAATATAAAGGATATTCTAGGGCCTTCGTTGGAATTAAAATCACCGTTGCTTTTTTATTCAGCTTTCCATAAATCGCCGTTAATATAATGGGGCCGAATTGTTTTGATCTTGCATGGAGCCATTGCCATCGCGTGGTTCACATTGCCCCATTTGAGAATATCGGGAATGGCCAGTGCCAGAGTGAAATATTCTGGCGTGACATAATCAAAACCCGGGATTTTTTTGGTCTGAATATTTTTGAAGTGCCGAACCAGCGTGGCGGGGTAATCAATCATTTCTAAGGAATCCATTTTTTCGGGGTGAAGAATGCTTGCATAAAGTGCTGCTATGGCGCTATCGCGCACGCCGGTGAGCTGCAGTTGCGCTTGGGGCAGTTGCTGCTGGACAAAATCGATCGCATGCGCGAAATCCATAACCCACTCTCCCATAAGGCGTCGGCCGAGCCATAACAGCGATCTGCCAAGCTGGTGTTGTTCGATCCAGATATTCATGAATTCGTGGATATAGCCGCATTCTCCACAGCCCCATGGATCGAAAACTAAAACGGAATTCCCGGACGCTTCGGCCTCACGGATTAGATCATGCTCTTCCAACTCGGATTTGCCTTTCGGCGCTGCTAAAATTTGACAATAATTTTTCTGGCCTTGCTTGAATAAAAAGGGCAAAACTCGATTTCGATCTGTTTGAATCATGTATTTTTGCCAGCCTTTTTCGGTTGAGAGATAAGTCGCCGTGTAGCTTTCTTTTTGAATCCGTAAAATAGTTGCAAGTTCGGATGGCGTGCCATGTGCTTTTGCGGCTAGTTTTTCTGCTTTCATTTTAAGGTATTCAGGAATCGTTCCTATTTCTGGAGGACGTTGCCCTTTTTCAAAGAGTACCGTGGTTTGATAGTCGTCTTTAAGGCATTCTAATGCTGCCACACAGCAGTCTTGGCTGCTGTGTGGTAAATGCAGATTGAAAAAATTCAGCATTTCGGCTTGGACTTCCAGCGGATAAGAATGCGGGCCGTTAAATTGCATATTGCGCAATTTTTCAGGGCAGCCAAGTGCTTTGAATACTTTCATAGCTTCGGTGTAAGTGCGCATCATTTCGGCGTTATAAAAGGTCGGATTGATATCATGTAAGGCATTGCATGGCATGATTGCGCGTGGGGCAACCAGAGCAAGCAAAGAGGATTCTTCGCAGATTTCCAGTCCATCTGGAATTAATTCACAAACGCAGTTTGAGCCGCCAATATAAGATTGATAGGAGCCCACGCTGACAACGGGCACGGCCGCTTTGATTCGTTCATCGAATGCGGCGAGGTACATTGTTTGATTCCCGCCGCCAGAAGAGCCGGTTGCGCCGATCTTTTCAGAGTCTACCATTGGTAGTGAACAAAGGAAATCAACGGCTCGCATATTATCGACGACTTGAATTCCGAGGAGTGGTTCGCCAATATTAAATAGCATACTCCCAAGCATTCCTCCATGGTATTCATATTTGGTATGAACAGTGGCTCGGTCTCCAGAACCAAATGCATCAACTAATAATACAACATATCCGAATTGAACCATTCTCTGAGCTGTTTTTTGTAGGTTTTCATCTAAGCGCCCTTTTTTGGTATGCCCGTGCATAAGGAGTATCGCTGGAAAAGGACCTTCTCCCTTCGGAATGAAAAGAGAAGCTGTTATAAAACGGCCTGGGACGCTTTGAAAATAAATCTGTTGCGCAGAAAATTCATCAAATATATCCAAGGGGCCGCGTCGGCAATTAAAATCGAGGTGATGGTCAACCTCTATATGAAGTTTGCTTTTTAATTTCGAGAGGAGTGTAGTGCGTTTTAGTTGCCATTCTTTTGCGGATTCAGGGAGTTGATATTGACGAAAACGAATGGCGGCGTCGAGTTTAAGTTGAGCGATAATTTCTGTCGAAAAAGGCTCTGTCCAAACGTTGATAGACATAATTCATTCCTGTTAAAATTATAAATAAGTGAACTGCGGACTTTTTATAGAAAAACTTAATATAATATAAAAAAAATAATTTTTCGGGAATTCTTTAGAAATTATATGGATAAAGAAAAAACATTATTTCGTTGGAAAAAAACGTATTAATGATGTCTTTGTTTCTGCTTTTTTAGCGTTGTTCTTTGGTGCCTAATAGTAATAGTCCAGGTTTTTTTGAGCTGAATTATCTTCCTTTGTTTTATTTTTTTCTGTAAAAAACATTTTTTTTGTTTAAAATATAAAAATATCTATTATATTATGGTTTCGGTCTTATATTATTAATATATGAAAAGATATGAAAAAGAATGACAAGTATAGTAAACGCGACATTCTTTTTAGTGTTTTTTTTGTATTAATTTCAATTTTTTTTGTGTTATCGTTCGTTCTATTATAAGCAATCAATAATTAGAGGACTCAATTATGGTACTTCATTATACACATCCAAGAAATATTCTTGTTCAGACGTTGCAACGCCTTTATGATTATGGTATGACGACTATGAGTGGTGGAAATTTATCGATTAAAGATGATGATGGAAATATTTGGATTACGCCGAGTGCGATTGATAAAGGCACACTTCGTCCGGAAGACATTATGAAGATTACTCCGGATGGTACGGTAATTGGTTTACATAAGCCGAGTTCGGAGTTGCCGTTTCATCGTTCTGTTTATCGTTTGCGCAAAGATGTTCGTGCGGTGTTGCATGCGCATTCACCGGCATTAGTTGCCTTTAGTTTAACGGGGCGTATGCCGTCGCCGGAACTAATCCCGAGTGCTTCGAATGTTTGTGGCAAGGTTGCCTTTGCCAAGTATGAAATTCCTGGGAGTGAAAAATTAGGCAATGTGATTGCAAAGGAATTTGCGAAGGGCGCGAGTTCTGTTATCATGGAGAATCACGGTGCTGTAATGTGTGGTTCCAGCATTGCGGAAGCATTTGCGCGTTTTGAATCTTTGGATTATGTTGCAAGAATCCAAATTAATGCCACCAATCTTGGCGCTGAAATTCCTTTTACGGAAGAATTGCAAGATAAAGTCTATGATCAATTTATCCCAAGTCATATCAGTGCCAAAGAATGTGAATTACGCGATGAGATCGCTACTTTTCTAGCGCGTTGTTATCGTCAGAAATTGTTGTTTAGCGGCAGTGCTTTTTTAGCGAGTAGACTCGATAAAGATGATTTTTTGGTCACGCCGGCAAATTTTGAGCCGATGTATTTGGATTCTCCTAAAATGGTGCGTGTGAAAGATGGCGAATGCGAAGCCGGAAAAATAGCATCATCGGCAACACCTTATTGCCGTGCGATCTTTAATAATTGCCCATGGATTAATTCTATTATTATGACGCGTCCTCCGTACATTATGGGGTTTGCTATTACGGGAACACCGATTGACAGTCGGACAATTCCAGAAAGCTATATTATGATGCGCGATATTCCAGTGCTCACTGCCAAGAAACATTTTGATAGTCCGGATAATATTGTTAAATTATTAAAACCATCGACGCCTGTTGTTTTAATTCAGAGTTCTGGAATTTTAACGACTGGTGCAACAATGATAGAGGCCTTTGACCGCTTGGAAGTTTCTGAATTTACCGCAAAGTGTATCGTGATGGCGGGGCGCCTTGGAAAATTAACTCCTATTAATCAAAATCAGGTTGATGAAATAATTGAAGCTTTTAAGCTTCCTAAATGATAAGTACTCGTTTCAAAAGGACTTCTGAACTTTTCCGCTTTTTTAGATAAACGGAGATTTATACTGTGGAGTTACTGCAAAAATACTGTTTTTTGTAAAAGGTTCATCCTGTCCTTTTGAACGAGTTGTTATGTTTAAAATATGAAAATGTTTTAAAATTTGTTGTGGCATGATATAAAAAAATCATCATGTTCAATAAGTTAATAGTTTCTATTCCTTGCTGTTAACTTTATTAGGAGTCTACTTATGAGTCAGGAATCATTGCCATTAGCGCAGCAAATTGCAATTTTAGCGGTACAAATTGGTGTTATTATTTTCGCATCCCGTATTTTTGGGGTGCTTGCCAAAAAATGTAAAATTCCTTCTGTTTTGGGGGAATTGGTTGTTGGTATTTTAATCGGGCCTTATTTATTAGGAAGCCTTGCTTTGCCTTTTAAAGGGTTTGCAGATGGTCTCTTCCCATTGCTGAATGCAACGCCACCGATATCGCCACTGCTTTATAGCCTGGCAACAATCGGGTCTATTGTTTTGTTGTTTATGTCCGGTCTTGAGACGGACCTGCGATTATTCTTTCGATATTCAATCGCTGGAACACTCGTGGGAGTCGGCGGAATTATCGTGTCTTATGTGTTTGGTATCGGGGTCGGTGTGGTTTTGTTGCATTACGGCGTGATGGATCCGCGTTCTATGTTTTTGGGCATTTTGTCGACGGCGACTTCGGTGGGCATTACCGCGCGAATTTTATCCGAGAAGCATTGTATGGGTTCGCCAGAGGGCGTTACCATTTTAGCGGCAGCAGTTATTGATGATGTATTAGGTATTATATGTTTGGCTGTTGTAGTTGGAATGGTTGCGGCAACGGGATCTGGTGCTGCGGCTGGGATACAGTGGAGTCAAATTGGTTTTATAGCAGTCAAGAGTTTTGGTATTTGGCTTGGTGTTACTGGCGTTGGTTTATTGTTAGCGTATCGGATTGCGAATGGGTTAAAGAAGGTTCATAATTCGGCGAATATTTCGATTTTGGCATTAGCGATGGCGTTGGTGTTAGCTGGATTATTTGAGCAGGCTGGGTTAGCGATGATTATTGGTGCTTATGTGATGGGTTTAAGCCTTTCGAAAACAGATGTGTCCTTCAAGATTCGGAATTCACTGGAATCGGTTTATGCTTTTTTTGTTCCGATCTTCTTTGTTGTAATGGGGATGATGGTGGATGTTCGTGTTTTAGGTGATATGAATGTTTTGAAACTGGGCTTGATTTATTCGGCGTTGGCAATACTGGCAAAAATTATTGGCTGTGCGATGCCGTCTTTGTTTATGAATTTTAATTTGACCGGTGCTCTTCGTATTGGTACGGGGATGATTCCCCGTGGTGAGGTTGCTTTAATTGTTGCTGGAATAGGCGCAACCACGCATATGACGCTTGCGAATGGCGATGTGATTCCGATTTTAAATTCGGATTTGTTTGGTGTTGCGATTATTATGACGATGATAACAACGCTGGTATCACCGCCACTTTTATCTTTTATGCTTAGTATTAAGAAAAAGGGAATTCGAAAAGAGGTGGCGGATTCTAGTACGATTGTTACAAATTTCTTATTTCCAAGTGATGTCATTGCGGACTTTGTATTGAAGGATCTTTTGAATAATTTACGAAAAGAAGGCTATTTCAGTTCTCAATTGGATAAAGAAAATAGAATTGTTCAATTTCGTAACAATGCGAAAACAATGTCGCTAAGTTATACGGATGATGAATTTATTTTTAGTTCTAATTTACAGGATGTTACTTTTATTCGTTTAATGGTTCATGAAAGTATTGTGTCATTATATCAGTCTTTGAAATCGATGGCGGGGGCCTTTAAGCCGGAAGCATTGGGAAATATTATTGTGACGGATAATTCGGATGAATTGATTCCGGAAACAGAAAAAACGATGAATGGCGTTCCGTTCCTTAGTGAAAATGGAATTATCATGAATCTTGCAAGTGATAACGTAAAGGGCCTTTTTAAAGAGATGGTTGAAGTGATCAATGCCAATAAGTGTTTGCAGGATATGAATATTTGTCTTGATGATGTGTATTCTCGTGAGAAGTTAAATTCGACATATTTGGGGAATGGTGTAGCTTTACCGCATGGTCGTACATTGGGAACAAAACGGCTTTCTGCTGCAATCGGTATTAGTCAGAAGGGTATTGTTTTTGATGACAATCCTGAGCACGTTGCGCATATTGTGATTCTTTGCTTGTGCTCTAAAGATATTAGCGGGCCGTATTTGCAGTTTATCGCATCGGTTGCTAAAATTTTGATGCAGGAAGAAAATCGTACCACAATTCTTAATGCCAAAATTCCACGTCAGATCATCGAATTACTGAAGAACCCAAAATAAGAAAATACGAATTCCGCGGATCACGTTTTGCTTTATGGCTGATCGTGATGACGCGCGGAATGGGTATTAATTCATGCGAAATATTCTATTTTTATGATTTCCATAGTGTAGAAGTGTTGGATTAAATTGGTGATGTTTACTCGTCCTTTTTCCTTCATGAGAAAGGAGAAAAAAGGATCGTTGTTTTAGGAATCTGTAGGAATGATTTTAAATGGCTTTTATTTTCGAATAATTGCCTAAAATCATTCGAGTGGACTTGCGTTTTAGCAACAAACTGCTATAGTATTCAAATACAAAAAACGGGGCATAGCGCAGCCTGGTTAGCGCGACTGGTTTGGGACCAGTAGGTCGGGGGTTCGAATCCCTCTGCCCCGACCATTTTATTGAGCTTGTTATCCACAACGAATGCGGATAACAAGCTTTTTTTGTGCCTGTTTCGTTTTCTATTTGTTTCGCCTTAGACGCAATATTATATCTGTTTTGCGTACGCGATTTTTTGCCCTGAAAAGAATATTGTATCGGGCAAAAGACTCATGGGGAAAGGCAATTTTATGAATGATAAAAGACGTTGAGTTTTATAGCAAAATAAAACCGGCAAACAGAGTTTTATCTTGCTTTTTAAAAAAGGTGGGTTATTCGCTGGAGCGATGCATGGATCTTTTCGGACGATGTTTTATTTATTTTTAATACCGCTGTCCCATAACTTGACGGTAAATTTGATAATTTTCTCGTAGCGGCGCACGGACGTGCGTCGTTTTTAATTTCAAACATCGGTTGTTTTGGCGACGCCTTTGTCCTTAATTTCAAACATAACGTTGTTTTGAAGATTTTCTCATTGTGGTGTACGGCCGTGCGTCTGTTCCCAAATCGGATGTTTGTGGAATATCAACAAAAACGCATCCTTTCTCAATCTATTTTTGCACACAAAAAAGGTATTTTGTAAAATTTGACATCG
>JBAYAV010000149.1:0-7308 GCA_041669565.1 Lentisphaeria bacterium | reverse complement strand
CGTTATCGAAGAATGCTTAAAAGGCGAAGAAGCCTCTATTATTGCACTTTGTGATGGTAATACCATTTTGCCGCTTGCGTCTTCCCAGGATCATAAACGCGCTTTGGATGGCGATCTGGGTCCAAATACCGGTGGAATGGGGGCGTATTCGCCTGCGTCCGTTATCGATGATGCTATGTGGAAGCTGGTAAATGATCGTGTTTTGCAGCCGTTTTTGCGTGGTGTCCAAGAAGATAATTTGTATTTTCGTGGCGTTATTTATGCGGGAATTATGGTGACTTCTGACGGTCCTAAATTATTAGAATTCAATGTTCGTTTTGGGGATCCGGAGACGCAGGCGATTTTAGTGCGTCTTGACAGTGATTTGGTTCAAGCATTAGTGGCAACTGCTGATGGTAAGCTGTCAAGTATTGAATTAAAGTGGTCAAAAGAGCCAGCGGTGTGTGTGGTTATGGCAAGTGGTGGTTATCCGAAAAGCTATAAAAAAGGCGATGAAATAATCGGTATTGAGGATGCTGAAAAGTCTGGTACTATTGTTTTTCAAGCGGGTACAAAAAGGATTGACGGCAAGATTGTAACGAATGGCGGGCGTGTGCTAGGGGTAACAGCCAAGGGGGCTGATATGCAGGATGCGGTTCAAAAAGTTTATGCAGGTGTTGAAAAAATCAACTGGCGGGGTGTGATATATCGTCATGATATTGCGCATCGTGCTTTGCATCGGGAGTCCTAATGAGTTCAGCAGACCAGCAATATCAGCTTTTAGATGCGGGCAATGGCCGCAAGCTGGAAAAATTTGGGCCGTATGTTTTAGATCGTCCGTGTGCTCAGGCGGTTTGGCGTCAAACGAGGCCTCTTTCGTTTTGGCAAAAGGCTGATGCGAGTTTTACGCGTGAGCAAAAGGACAATCGTTGGACTTTTCAGAAGCGGCTGCCGTCGGAATGGGTCTGTGAGTTGAATGAGATCTTGTTTCGTATTGAGCTTACGGATTTTGGTCATGTTGGTGTTTTTCCAGAACACGCTTTTGCGTGGCGTGAATTTCAGAAACTGGCCAAGGCGGCAAAACGTCCATTGTGCGTGCTGAATTTATTTGCGTATTCGGGTGGTGCGACCTTGGCGGCAGCAAGCGTAAAAGCCGAAGTATGCCATTTGGACGCTTCCAAAAAAATGGTGGATTGGGCGCGAAAAAATGCGGCGCTGAATCATTTGGAAGAAGCACCAATCCGCTGGATTATCGATGATGTGCAGAAATTTCTGAGCCGGGAGATTCGAAGGAAGCGCCAGTATGATTTTATCATCCTGGATCCGCCGAGTTTTGGTCGCGGTACGAATAAAGAATTGTTTCAGATCGATGATAATATGCTGAATTTATTGGAGCTATGTCGTCAAGTGCTAGGGGATCAGCCGGTAGGTGTGCTTTTGTCATGCCATACGCCGGGGTATACTCCGACAGTGTTGACGCATTTGTTGTCACAGATATTTAAAAAGGGGAAAATTACTGCTGGTGAAATGCTGTTAGAGGCTGTCCCGCCTGCGCTATCGGTGCCAAGTGGAACGTACGCGTTGCTGAATTTTGAGAATTGAGGTGGTGCTATTTTTGGAAAATTCTGTTGTCGGAATAAAAAAGCTCTGTCCTTTTTGTTTTGTATTTGCGTGTGATGGATGAGATGTGGTTTTGATTCTTAAATAGGAAGAAATACTAAAAAGGAGAAGTTGTTTTAATGAAAAACAAACAAATGAAATTGTTGATTGCGTTATTATTCGTTCATTTTTTCAGTGCTTATGCATTGCAGCTTAATGGGGGAGGTAAAGATTATGTTATTCATCTGTCGCAACAGGCTCCCGCAACGGAAAAATTTGCGGCGCAGGAATTGCAGCAGTATTTTCAGAAAATGAGCTCTGTAAAATTGCCGATTGTTACGATTGTCCCTGCCGGAAAAAATGCGATCTATGTCGGGCAGTCTAATGAAGTAAAAGCAAGCCTCCCTCAAGTAGATTTAACAAAAATGGGACCGGATCAAGTTATTATCAAAAGCATCGGTGATGATATTGTTGTGGTTGGTGATGCGCCTCGGGGAACGATTTATGCTGCTGATACGCTGCTGGAAGAGGGCTTTGGAATCAAGTGGTGGACTTCAACGGCTGAATTTGTGCCGAAAAATCCAACGCTTGAATTATCGGCAATTGATATTGATTATACGCCGTCGTTTCTTTTTCGCGATTCCTATAATTATGATGTGAAAAAAAATACCCTTTTTGCTGTTCACTTGAAAAACAATGGCCAGGGTGAAAATATTCCTCTGAATATGGGTGGGCATGTTCGAATTATCGGTTGGGTGCATACTTTTGAAAAATTGATTTCTCCGAAAAAATATTTTAAGGATCATCCAGAGTGGTTTAGTTTGGTTGATGGGAAGCGCAGTCCAAAAAGTCAGCTATGTCTTACAAATAAGGCAATGATCGCTGAATTAGTAAAGAATTCAAAAAAATGGCTACGCGACAATCCAACGGATAAAATTATTTCGGTTAGTCAAAATGATATCAATGGCGGTTACTGCATGTGCGAAGAATGTACAAAGTTTGCAGAAAAATATGGCCGTTCTGGTCTGCTAATTCATTTTGTTAATCAAGTTGCCGAGGAGTTGGAGAAGGACTATCCGGATGTGATTGTTGATACTTTGGCGTATTATTATACAACAGATGCCCCTAAAACAGAGATTAAACCGCGGCATAATGTGCTTGTTTGCTTTACACCGATTTTGGCTGATTTTGGGCATCCGATGAATGGCAGCGGCGTGAATAATCCGAATAATGACTTTGCGGATAATTTGCGTAAATGGCATTCTATGGGCGCAAATATCGCGATTTGGAACTACATTGCAAATTATTTAAATTATTTTATACCGCATCCTAATTTTAGAAATTTGGGCAGTGACTTACGGTTTTTTCGGGATAATGGCGCAAAAATTGTTTTTCAAGAGGATGGGCCGAATGGTTCGGAATTAAGTAATTTTTCGCCGTTACGGACATGGGTTGTCTCGAAACTTTTATGGAATCCTGAACTAAAAACCGCGGATTTGATCGATGAATTTATGAAGGGCTATTATGGCAAAGCGGCTCCTGCTGTGAAAGAATCTTTTGAATTAATGATGAGTAGTTTTGAAACAACGGGTTGTTCTTTAAGTTGTTTTGTGACAACTTGTGGTTGGTTTCCAGTAGAAAAAATCACCCAAGCGCGTAAAATAATGAGCGCGGCTATGAATAAAACTTCCAATGATACTGAATTGATGCGTCGTCTTCGATTGGTTAAAGCAACCTTTGATTTTGCTTGGCTGAATTCTATTCTGGCTAGTGACTTGAGCAGTACCGAAAAGCAAGAAGCGCTGGTAACACTGGCAGAGCTGAAGGCGCTCGCTGAAAAATATCATATTAGTCATTTTAACGAAAGAATGAAAAAAGAAATTTATTTTAAAAAATTAGAAAACAATATTGTGAAAGGAATCATTGATAAAAAGAGCGATAAGGTGCCCGCTTTTTGTAAAGATCTTCCACAGGATCAGTGGTATGAATTTTCTTCTGAATTTATGCGTCTGTATTTTGATGGTCTTTTTGTGGGAATATGGGAAACGCCTGATGCAGCCTCTGGCAAGAGTGTTTGGATATCCGCACAAAAGAATAAGCCGTATTTTCAGTTTCAGGTTCCCCACGGTAAATGGCAAATTTTGATCTCGATGCGGGCAAAAAAGGGGGATGGCAGTCCTACAATATTTGCCAATGCCGGTTTTTATAACCAACTGTTATCCAAAGGAACAAATATAAAACCGCTCCGTCTGGCAACGTTTTCAGGCGATTCTTTTGTCTGGCAGGATTTGGGCGTGATTGATGTGACGGACGGCTTTGTTTATATAGAGCCTCTGGGCGCTTCCAATCTAAAGGATTTCGAGGCCGAACGAATCATTCTTATCAATAAGGCTGACGAAAAAGGCTTTGCGGAGAAAAAGTAGAGGCATCGATTAAAACAAAATGACCGGGCTTTGTAAAAGCCGATCTTCTTGTTTTGATTTTTTCAGCTGAATAATAAAAGTGAAAAAACTTTTCTTTCGAACGCACCGCTGTTAAAAAAGGATGCAAAGATTATAACGCGAGCCTAAAATGCGTTGTTTCTAAAATAAAAAACGCCAATCGAATGATCATCGATTGGCGTTTTTTTTTAGGGTTTCTCAGTCTTTTTTATGGGACTGCCATTTTGAAACTTTTTTAACGGGTCTTTTTTTGTCCTTTTTTTGCAGAATGGTATCTGTGCCGAATAGGGCGGTAATTCTTGTTCTGAATTCCGCGGTGTTCTTTATCTGAATCGTTTCATTTTGAACATAAACAATATAGCCATTTTCGCAGATCAGTCCGAAAATCACTTTGGTCTCGCCTGGATTTTGCTGACATAAATTTTGCAGCTGCTCAAGGTTCTCAGGTGTCGCATCTTTCTCATGGATGCGAATATGGATGGCTCTCGTAAAATAGATCGGAGCAAGATTGATGGGAATGATACGATCCACAAAAAGTTTTGATTTTGTTTCACCTTCCCGACGGACAAGCTCGCCTTCCGCAATGACAGTCTGCTCTGGTGCAATCGCGCCCGGAAAATCCGTAATGGAAGTCTGATATTTGTTGGAAAACAGAAGTGCCTCAATATTCGATTCACGATTTTCCAGAGTCATGATCACCCACGGCTTATTGTCCTTTTTAGTTGTTTTTTGCATGACTTCCGATATATATGCGCCAATGCGCACCATGGTTCCCGGCTCCATTTGGGCAATGTCACTTAAGTCATCAAGCTGGCTGGCATCCAATAACTTTTGAGCTTCAAAAATGGGGTGGCCGCTTAGATAAAATCCGGTTAACTCCTTTTCATATTTCAGAATTTCTTTTTTGTCCCATTCTTCTATATCCGGAATGAATAGATCGGTGGCTTTATTGCTGCTGTCATCCAGTAAATCAAAAAGTGAACCCTGGCCCTTTGCCTTGTCTTTCCGATCTTGCTGGGCCATGGCATAAGCGTCTTCGTAAACAGCCATCAATTGCGAACGATGGAGCCCAAAACAATCCATGGCACCCGCTTTAATCAGGTTCTCCATATTGCGTTTGGAATTGCCGTCCACACGCTTGCAGAAATCAACAATGTCTTTAAACTTGCCGCCTTCTTCACGCGCTTTGACAATGCCGTCCACAATGGCGGAACCAACACCTTTGACCGCCGATAACCCAAAACGAATATTTGGGCCATCCACCGAGAAGTTGCTGTCACAGATGTTGACATCCGGCGCTAAAATATTGATATTCATATCGCGACAAGCTTTTAAGTAGAAGGATAATTTTTCGGAGTTGCCGAGCTCATTTGTTAAAATGGCCGCCATATATTCTGCCGGATAGTTCGCTTTGAGCCACGCGGTTCGATAGGACAGCATCCCATAGGCAGCACTGTGCGATTTATTAAAGCCATATCCCGCAAATTTTAAAATTTTATCCCATATGTTTTGACTGACATCGTCACTGATGCCATTTTTACGGCAGCCTTTTTGAAAATCAACAAATTGGTCTTTCATAGCTTTGATTTTCTTTTTTCCCATGGCGCGTCGCAGAATATCGGCATTACCAAGGGTAAATCCCGCAACAACCTGAACAACCTGCATGACCTGTTCCTGGTAGAGCATGATGCCGTAGGTTTCAGATAGGATGGGCTCCATTTCCGGAACGTCGTAGTCAAGAGGGATTTTGCCAAATTTGCGCCCTATAAATTCATCTAAAAATTGCATGGGACCTGGTCGATATAACGCAATTAAAGCAATAATATCTTTGATATTCGTAACCCCAAAACGCTGACATAAATTCTGCATGCCGCCGGACTCAAGCTGAAAAACGGCTATGGTGTCACCTTTCTGTAAAAGTTTGTAGGTGTTCTCATCGTCAATTGGAATATCATTGCTTTCTATATGCCGGCCGGTATTTTTTTTAATTAAATCCAGTGCATCTTGAATAAGAGTCAGCGTTTTTAATCCCAAAAAATCCATTTTGAGCAACCCGAGGGATTCGCATGGCACGGCAGAAAACTGAGTAATGGGCTCATTTCCAGCTCCACGAGCAATTGGCGCAATATTGGCAACGGGCTGATCACCGATAATGACACCAGCGGCGTGAATGCTCATATTGCGGTTCTTTCCCTCCAAAACTTTTGCATATTTCCAGAGCTCTTGGACCCATGGTTCTGTTTCGAGAAGGTGCTTCAATTCTTCGCTCGGCGGAATATTATGTCCCGGGTCGCCGTCTAGCGCTTTTTGTAGCGTCATTTTGGGATCCGTTGGAATCAGCTTGGTGAGCATTGTGGAGTCTTGAACGCTGCGTCCCATGGCACGCGCGACATCTTTGATAACGGCTTTGGCTTTTAGTGTCCCAAAGGTTCCAATTTGAACGACGCGGTCTGCGCCGTATTTGTCACGCACGTATTCAATAACTTCATGTCTCCGGCGTTCACAGAGATCGATATCGAAATCAGGGGGACTAACGCGGTCTGGATTCAAAAATCGTTCAAAAAGCAGCCCATAGGTAAGCGGGTCGATATGGGTAATACCGAGAAGATAGGCCACAATACTTCCAGCGCCGGAACCACGGCCCGGCCCTAGAGGAACGCCTATTTTTGCCGCATAGTGCAGAAAGTCCCAGACAACCAGGAAGTAGCTTTCAAAGCCGGTGATTTTGATAATCCCGAGTTCGTAATCCATTCGCTTGATGATTTCTTTCAGGTGCGGATTTTCTTTGTCTTTTTCGATATTAAGTTGATAGCGCCATGGAATGCCCTCTAGGCAGATGTCACGCAGGTATTTGGCGCGATCTTCGCCGTCTTTCATGGGGTATTCTGGATAATGATTGGCTTCGTCGTCCTTGACAGTGGGAAGATGCACGTGGCACCGCTCGGCAATTTTTACGGTATTTTCCATCGCTTCTGGAAGTTGCGGAAAGAGTTTTGCCATTTCATCGGGGCTTTTGAAATAAAATTGGTCGTTCGGAAATTTAAAGCGTTTGGGATTCTGCATGGTTGTTTGAGTACCGATGCATAGAAATAACTCATGTGCTTCAGAGTGTTCTCTTAAGAGATAATGACAGTCATTTGTAACAACCAGCCCGATATTTAGTTTCCGCGCAATGGCAATAAGTTTCGGGTTGGTTGCTTTTTGTTCGGGGATGCCATGATCCTGCAACTCAATAAAAAAGTTGTTCTTGCCAAAAATATCCGAGTATTCTTGGGCCACTGCCTCGGCT
>JBAYAV010000148.1:0-7312 GCA_041669565.1 Lentisphaeria bacterium | reverse complement strand
TTTTCAAGGCTGATGTTAAGCTTCCGTTTTTTATGATGTATATTTACAATGTTCATGTTATAGCATAAATTATGTTTTTTCTAGTAAAATATTAAACTTGTGTTATTTCCGTCCAGGCACTATATAGTAATTTTCTTACCGCGTTGATTTACACCATTAAATCTTTCTCCAGTACCAAAGAGAGCTTCGTCTTCTTCCAAATTAAATTCGAGATATGATTTTTCTTTATCCCAACTTAGCAAAGTTAAAAACTCCTTTTTGTCATCATGCATAAAAATTATATTATTCTTATCAATTTTTACTCTTGTTTTGTCATTGTCAGTAAAAACGTTGGATGATTCATGATATAATTTTTGACATGCATCAATTTCCACCGGTTTGTTACCAGATATCTCCGCCAATATCTGAACGGCGCCCTTGTTCTGACCAACGTCAGTCTGTAATCGCCATATTCTAGACATAGGAGAGGTTAAGGATATGTTGCCAACCTTTGTCGAAGAGACTGCTATATTATGATTTGATTTTTGTTCTAATTTCAAAACGATTTGCGCCTTTAATGAATATTGTTTTTGAAATTAGAACCTTATCAGATCGCTTTTTGCTATCTATTTTTCATCATTCTTTCATTACATTTTACGAATTTTGTATTACCTTTTCTTTTTTTCGGCGTATGGATATTAGGAAAATACCAAATTGTATTGATTCAAGCCTCCGTTTAACAATGAAATATTAGTCGTAAAAGTTCCTTTATTACACTTAATTATTGCTTCATAGTCTCCATAATATCCATGAAATTTATTAATCCCTGAATTATTATAATTTATGGTACAGTCCGTGTGCCATTCTTTTAATAAATTACGGAAGACTTTGCAGACTTTCTTTTCGGAGAAATCATAATTCAAAAAGCCCGCTTTAAACAGATTTTCTCCCTCATTGGAGCCTTTAAGAGCATGAGCGGCAGTGTCATCAACAAGATTCCACCAAATAATTTGAGTATTTGCTGGATGACTAAACCATATTCTATATAATTTTTCCGTAATTCGTGCTTGATATTCCTCGCCCCCATTTTCTTCATTTCCTGGAATGCTAACCTCGGAGATATTAAATGGTATTCCTAACTGGGCATGTTGATCCATAATAGCAAATAGACGAGAAGGATTATAATAATTTATTCCCCCCGCTGAATCATTCAACATTTGTTCAGCACTGCGAAAAAACATATGGTATTGTAATCCCAGACAATCCAATTTTAATCCTTTGCGAAGCAAATGACTGGCTAACATATCCATCGGGGTGTAGCAACCATCAAGCTCATAGAAACCTCTATAAGTAACATCATTATAGATAAAGGTACTTCCAGCAGGAAAATATTTTTCTGCCAATTTAAATACGAATTCGACATGTCTTTTTGGTAAATGCAATGCCGTTGGCCCCCAGGTGAGAGCCTCATTGATTACATCCCAAATTTTTATTCTTTTACCATAACGCTCTGCAATTTCTTGAAACCGTTGTTCTATTCTATCACTTAACTTATTCAAATCTTTTGGCAACCATTCCGGATACCACAAATGCCACATTAACGGATGTCCTTTCGGAGTGATATTATTTTTTTCACAAAAATCCAGAACAAAGTCCGGAGCGGGGCGACGATAAATGGGACGACTATTTTTCCCAAAACGTAATTCACCATCACGAGGCTCTAAATCAGACCAATAAAAAGGGACGACTGCCAAATTAAATAATTCTTTGAATTTTTCAGCATAGATTTGATTTTTTTCGGTACTGTCAAATTCTCCAAGCATGAAGCTATTACATCCAAATTTAAATTCATGCTTTTTTAGTCTAAAATGAATTTCACCAGAAGAAATTTCTTCTCCATTTACCGTAATTTTTCTGATATCTCCAAAGCCCTTACGATAGCGCTCTGTGTCATTTTTTATTCTAAATTCATTCTCCGGATCTTCCGCAAATAAATTCTTCGTTAAACGCGAACAAAAAAGATTCATAACAATTCCTTTTTTAAATTAAGTTCAATCACCGGAACAAGCGTATCCGGATGGGATACCGGCAATTTTAACAGACAATCACCGCGGGGGATTTTAGCACCATTAATATTTTGGGGATCATATTCCGTGAGTTGAATTTCGGTCCCATCACATAAAAGTTGAGCCAAATCAATTTTCGCGCCCAAATTTTTAAGAAAAATTCGGCGGTCTGGCCAATTAAAAAAATGAAGATACAAACTTTTTGAATCGGAATTCCACGTATATCTTCCTTCTTCCGGCTCGGGAAAATCCTCTGGAGCCATTGTACAATCGTGAATGGATCTAGATTGCCACCGCATCCATTCCGCAATTTCTTTTAGCATCTTTACGGTTTTATTATCCAAGCATCCTCGAGAAGTAGGACCAACATTAAGTAGCATATTTCCACCCCTGGAAACATGTTTTATCAACATTTCAATAACTTCTTGGGGACTCTTTTTGACTTGCTGATCATGAGAAAACCCCCAAGTCCCGGCAGAAAAGACTTGACACCCTTCCCAAGATAACACTTTACCCGACTCTGCATCAAAAGCCTTATCCGGTATATTTTGCTCGGGAGATTCAAAATCACTAAATCCCGGTAAACGATTGATTAAAATATTTGGCTGGAGTTTTTTAATTATCTTAACCAATTTTGGAGAGTCCCAATATTTTTCCGTTTCTGGATAGGCCCCATCAAACCAAAGTAAATCAATTTTTCCATAATTGGTCAACAACTCGCTAATTTGATTGTGTAAAAATTGTGTATAAATTTCGGATGACCGCTCGATTGGTTTTTTTAGCAAGGCCTTTTCGTTGTCACCACGCAAGGGATGCCGGGCATCAATTACATAGTTCGGATGATGCCAATCAGGAAGAGAATAATAAATTCCAACTTTCAGCCCTTCAGCACGAAAAGCATCAATAATTTCACGAAGGAGGTCCCGTCCACAACGAGGCGCTTTAACAGCATTATAATCTGTATATTTGGTGTCCCACAAACAAAAACCATCGTGATGCTTGGCGGTAATCACAAAATAACGCATCCCTGCGGCTTTGGCAAGCGAAGCCCACTCCTTGGGATTAAATAAATCCGGATTAAAATACCTTACATATTTATCATAATCCGATTCCTGAATTTTTTCACTCGATTTGACCCATTCACCCCTGCCTGGAAGCGCATAAACTCCCCAATGGATAAACATTCCAAAACGAGCAATATCAAACCAATGTTTCTTAGATTTTTTCATTTTTAATACCCGTAATAATAAATTTAGGTGTAAATTGTGCTCCTTGACCCTCATTTAAACAATAGATTATCCTAAATCCACCTTTATGTTTAGGGCCAATAATAGTCTTTGGCAAAGATCCAACAATATAAACTTTGTTCTTTGGAGCAAGTGTAAAACAAAGACCTAACCGAAAATATTTCCGATATTTAACATTGCCCGCTTTGTCTTTCTTTTTTGTTTCTATCTTATAAATAGCATTCTCTTCGGAGCTTGATTTTAATATTTTTATCACATCGTCATTGCTTCTGGTAAAGACAAAGAATTGAGCATCGTCCGAGGGAACCGCTAAATTGCCCTCCAGTTCCATTGAGATGCTATAGTTGAATGGATTGGTAAAAGCAAAACCCATTCCTTTTCCGCACATTATAGCTGTTGCGTAACCATACACTCCAATAGTGGCCGGCAAAACAGGTTTTCCATCATTAATATTGGCAGCCCAATAAGGATTGCCCCATGCAGCCGAGTCTTTTGCGGAATACTTCATTGGCAGTAATTCAAAATTTTGTGGATTATCTCCAGCTTTTATATACCAATAACTCCACACATCTTTAATTTTTTTACCCTTTAAATAGCCATCTACAGAGTTCTTACTTTCAACGAGTTCTTTTGCTTTCCAAGCTTTGTTAGTACTTCTTGCGATCCCTTCAAATTCTTGCCAGACACTTGTCTCGACTGCATAAGCAGAACAACAAGCTAATACAAAAAATAATATTTTTTTCATATTTTTCCTTTTTTTTATTTTGTTTTTACTAATAATAATCGACATCGGCGTTTCTTTAGGCTTATTTTAAACGATAATTTTTGGGGGCCAATTTCTCCAATTGTTTCTCCAGTTTCAACATCGGTAATTAGCGAGACCTTTTTTACTGGATAACAAACCGTAACTGTAACTGGAGTCAAATCACGATATTCTGATACCGCTATTATCGCTTGGTCTTCCTGTTCGACGCCTTTCACCAATATCTTAGGCTGATTATACAGGGATTCTTTTCCTCCACGAATTGTTACTTTGGCAAGAACACCTAATGGCTGATCACAGCTTAAACGATTAATCCATTTGCCGTTTATGGCAATATCTTCGACTTTATTAACGATTTGAATTCCCTCTGTCCAATACTTCCATGCTCGGAGATTCATTGCTGGCATATTGTAAACAGCGATTCCTTTCAAGCCCAGTGCCGCAGATTCCATAATTTTATATTTTAATTCTTCCGGCAAAACTGGCGCGACATCATAATAAAAATTGTCTTTCTTCCTATTTAAATCCAAGCGTTCCGGGCTTGGGCATCCCAAAAATCGAGTTTTGGATTTTGGAAAAAGCTTGTGTATTAATCGAAAACGATGCATCGCTTCTCGAACATAACGATCCGCACTACTGTATCCATCCAATTCAAAAAAATCAAAAGCCTGCATGACCCTAGGGCCTCGCATGGTTTCATTTATATGCTCCAAAGTCGTCGGAACAGCAAGTGCCCATTCGGAAATAACAACGCCTTCCCACGGAACTGTTTGACCTACTACATCTTTTAGTTGCCTTTTAAATTCCAAAAAGAAGTCCGCAAAGATATAATCTTTAAAATTTACCCAAGCTTCGTGATATTCCGGATAATTTTCAGGCTCTTTCTCAAACTTTTTTGGATTTATATATTTTTTATTCGAATATTTTTCTTTAAAAAAGAACTTAAATCGACGTAAAGTCTCCGGGTTAAAACAAGCCGCTTTTGCGTTCGGCATCATATACCCCTCAATATCAAAAGCGTAACAATTAACGCCCGTTGCTTTCGCATATTCACGCTCTTTCTGTATCGCTTGCTTAAAATATTTACCACGGTAGGACGGAGAAAATTGAGGCCCTTTAGAACCTAAAATAACATTCCCATTAATATCCATGGCTCGCGCAGAACGATCTTTCCTAGCCCAGTCATTATAATTATTTATTTTCCCCGGGAAAAAATAGCTGCCCTTAAGAACATAAAAACCAGCTTTTAGAAAACGCTTCGTTAAATCAACATTGTAATGCCGGTATGAAATAGTATTAATACCAAATTGCTTATAAGCTAGCGCCACATCCACGGAAGATACATACCAATTATAAAATCTAGTCATGAAGCGTTTTGGGGGAACTATTTTATGAATCCTTAAAACTTCAAAATTTAGTGTTTCGGAAGCCTGCTCTTTTTCTCCCCATTTAACATAATAATATATTTTCCCCGTCTCTTTTTCCTCAAGAGTCGTCTCTATCTTAGAACTAAGCCAATTGGGTGATCCATAAGCAAAACGTTGTTTCGATACCCAGATAAACCTACGCCCATCGGAAGAAGTACTTTTTTTTGTGGCATCTTTTACGCGAACACCCTTGGGACAATCAAAAACTATTTCATAATCTTCTCTTACTTTTTTACCGGGTATGCTGGAATCAACCGGCAAAGTATGCACTGAATTCCACATTATTACAGCCGGCATATCTGGCGAAAGAAATAACTTTTTATTAACCATATTATTTGCATAAACTTCGATCACTTCGCCCTTTGGAGTATACTCCAAATTGTAGATCACCGTTTTGCCGGTGCTTATGGAAAAGGTTAATTTTTTTGCGCGCGTTTTGTCATTTGGAATTTCAAGACTAGCTTTGGTATGTGCCTTGACTTGTACGTTATATTTTTTGGCGCTTTTCTCATTATTCAACACGACTTCATAGGACTCCGCCTGACGACCTCCATAAAAGCTGATTACAATACTTGAGTTTGGCTTAAAACTCGGTAACTCGGAAAAGGAAATTCCTGTGCTGCCTTCAACCAATTTAATGAAACCAAACTTATCAAGTTGCGCCCAATTCCTTTTTTTTAACGGAACCCAAGAACTGTATTCTTGTTTTATTTTATTATTTCTGACAAAATTAAATTTTTTCAAGGAAGATGGGGTGAATTTTAATGATTTCAACGGTATTGCAAATTCTGCCATCCATTGATTTTCTGTTTTTACACTTTTTATTTTGATCGTTGAATCCCAATCCCAAATCGTTTTAGTGCCTTCCTTTCTTAAATCAGCCACGGTCCCCTCGGTGTTAATAATAAGCTGATAAAAGTCGTCTTTATCATTAACAAAAAAAAGCTCTACGCTATTATTACTCCAAAGAAGAATATCGTCTTTCCGTTTGCTTTCAGATAATTTCGATACCTCTTTTTGCTCACATTTTATAATACCATATAAATTGTCTTTATCCCATAGAAGTCGCAATGAAGTTTGTTCCGTTGCATAATTTAGAGAAACAGGAACCACAAGTCCTGCCATTTCTATACTTTGATACCAACAAGCATCATCATCGCTGCCATCAATCACCGGCGCTACTGCTGTGCGATTAATGAAACAGCTTGGGGCTCCAAATACCGTAACATGCCCTAAAAACAATAAAAAAATTAAAAAGAAATAATTGTTTTTCATATTCATAATCCTTGATGACCGATTTTATATAAAATTAACGGCTATAAAAATAATAAAACCTGTCAGTGCCCCATGCCCGCCAGTTTGGCAAAGTGATTTTGCATTCGTTAAAACTCTTACTTTCAACATGCTGGTCAACTAAAAGTATGTTGCCTCGCTTACGATGGGGAAATATCATTCTATTCGTTTGACCCTCTCCGTCATAGAGATTTGCAACCCCATCAATGCGGCCCCCCTGCGCATCCGCCGCATAAATAACAACGGAAGGACGAAATACATGATCCAATCTTTTATGAGTATACCAGGTATCACCAGCATACCGACACCAACCGTAGTTAACAAAACTTCCATTCGGATTACGATAACAAATACTCATCGGATTATTCCGACGTAACGGTAGCTCAGCAAAATTATTAGCGAAATTTTTATCTATACCCACATTTCTCACTTATTTTTTCAATATTCTCATTGTTTTATTTTTCTATTCTTTAAAAATGGGGTTACATTTCGTATATGGGTTAGAAAAAACATTTTTATCAAGTCCAAGTGCTGATA
>JBAYAV010000147.1:0-7348 GCA_041669565.1 Lentisphaeria bacterium | reverse complement strand
GAGGGTGTCCGGAACGGCGAAAATGTGAAATTCTCCGGCGGAATGGCGTTCGTAAGTGCAATCTGCAAAACCTTGGTGTTCAACGGGATTTGCGTCAAAAGAAAAACCGCCTCGACCGAAAGCCGAAGCGGATTAAAACAAAAAAAATGGTCGGGACGGAGAGATTTGAACTCTCGACCTTTTGACCCCCAGTCAAACGCGCTAACCAGGCTGCGCTACGTCCCGTATAAACAAGTTCTGAATTGTTGTAGCATACTTTACCGTCTTTTCGTTGATATGCAAATAAAAATAACTAAAAACTTAAAAAAAATAGGCATAAAAACGACCGCGATCTTTCTCTTCCGTTTTTTTAGTCTGTGAGAATCGCAAAGCGGTAAGATATTGTGGAATTGGGAAGTCTTTTTTGTGTGGAATAGACATCGTATCCTTATTAGTATTAGAGGGGGCATAAAAAGGAACAACAGCCGTTTCGCTGCTTGTTTTTTTAAAAATAGGTTTTATCAAAAACAGCAGGTGTTTTTATGGATTTTATAGCCATAGAGAAGGGAAGTAAAAAGAAACGGGAGAAATATTAAAAAAAATCATTTTTTTAGTTGCATATTTGTAAATGCGCTTATACCTTATACGAAGGTACGTCTTTTATAGATGTTTAATATATAACGGTGTTGAAAGATACTAATTTTGTTGTTTTGAAGAAGGATAAAAGCAAAAAGGTCAGCGTTTTAAGGCGATGATGGTTTGTTGGATATTCTTGTTCCGATTAAGGTGTGTATTTTTTCCGAATTTTTATTCGGTTTAAAATATTGGAAAGTTAGGAAATTTTGTCTGAGAATATAGACAAATCAGAATTGCGCAGTGAGATGCGTAAAAAACTGCATGCGGAGAGTCTTATTTTTTCGAAAGAAAAGGAGACTGCGCTTTTTGAGCGGTTTGATGATTTGTCTGTTATTCGTTCTGGAACATGTTTAGTTGCTTATATGGCGATTGATTATGAACCGAGCCTTAATTTATTTTTGACAAAATGGCTTTCTTCCGGAAAAAAGTTATTTCTACCCCGTTATGAAGCAGCGTCCAGGGCTTATTCTATTGTGAGGATTCGGAATTTAGAAAAAGATCTCCGGGTTGGGCATTATGGAATTTTAGAGCCGGGAGCTGATTTAACGGAAACAATCCATAAAGATGATGCGGAACAAAAAACTTTAATTTGGATGATTCCCGGTTTGGCTTTCGGTATCCATGGCGAGCGCTTGGGACGTGGAAAAGGCTATTATGACCGTCTTCTGACAATGTATCCCGGTGTTGTTAAAATCGGTATTTGTCTGGATTGCCAGTTACTGGAATCTGGAATAATGATGGAAACACATGATATTCGAATGGATATCGTGATAACAGAAAAACGTGAATGTGTGTGTTTTTCTGCAAAATGAATTTCTTAACCTAGGTTGAAAAGGAAAAAATAATGTTAGAATTTGCAAGTTTATTAGCACCCGTTGTGGCAACGATTACGCTGGAGGGAATGATTAGTGTGGGCATTGCAGTGGTTGCAGTCCTGCTTATGCTTATGATTTTCTGGCAATTGGGACGGCAGACGCATACGATGAATTCGAAAAATTTAGAGAATGCGCGAAAAGAGGCTGAAAAGATTGTGGCGTCTGCTCAGCAAGAGGCCGAAAAAATATTGAATCACGCGCAAATGGACTCTGATGTGCTTTTGAAAGAATCAAAAGTAAAAGCAAAAGAGGAAGTGCTCAAGGCCAAAAATGAATTTGAAGACGCGATGTCCGAACGTCGGAAAGAAGTTCAGCGTTCTGAAGAGCGCATGGTTGCAAAAGAAGATAATATTGAGAAAAAACTTGAAACCATCGATAAACGTTTGCAGGAATTTGAGGAACGCGAAGCGGATTTGAAACAGCGGAAAGAAAAATTGCAAGAGCTGACTGCAGAATTGAAAGAAAAAATCAACGCCCAAATTGAGGTCTTGCAGCGCGTCGCTGGAATGTCTAGTGATGAGGCTCGAAAAATTCTGATGGAGCGCCTGGAAGAATCGATGGAAAATGAGCGCGGCACTCTTATTCGACGGTATCAGGAAGAAAATAAACAGCACCTACAGGAAGAAGGCCAAAAAATTATGGTCGCTTCGATGCAGCGCTATTCTGGCGATTGCTCGTATGAGCGGACGACTTCTACGATTCCTCTTCCGAACGATGATATGAAGGGGCGTATTATTGGACGTGAGGGACGTAATATTCGCACCATTGAAGCGGCAACTGGCGCGAGTTTGTTAATTGATGATACGCCGGAAGCCGTTGTTATTTCGTGCTTTGATCCCGTTCGTCGTGAAGTAGCACGTCAGACCATGGAACGACTCGTTGCGGATGGCCGAATCCACCCGTCGCGCGTGGAAGAAGTGGTGGCAAAAGTTCGCAAAGAGATTGACAATGAAATTCAAAAAGTGGGCCAGGAGACTGTTGAGAAATTAGGTCTAAGTCATGTGCGTCCTAATATTGTTATATTGCTTGGTCGTTTGAAATACCGCTACAGTTTTTCTCAGAATGTGCTGATGCATTCGATTGAAGTATCCACGATGATGGGGGCAATTGCCGCGCAAATTGGGCTGGATGAGCAGAAAGCTCGTCGGGCTGGATTATTGCATGATATTGGCAAAGCTGTGGATCATGAAGTGGAAGGATCTCATGCTGCGATAGGGGCGGATTTGCTGAAACGCGCTGGGGAAGATCCCGAGGTTATCAATGCGGTAGCGGCTCATCATGAGGAAACAGAGAAAACAAGCCTGTTGGCGGTTCTGGTACAAATTTGTGATACTCTGAGTGCAAGTCGTCCGGGGGCGCGGTCTGAGACAACGGAGTTATATCTTCATCGTTTAGAGCAGCTGGAAGGAATTGGAAATTCTTTTGAGGGTGTTGAAACGTGTTATGCCATTCAGGCTGGGCGTGAGTTGCGTGTTATCGTATTGCCGGAGAAAATCAGTGAGAATGCGGCGGCAGTCATGGCTCGTGAGATGGCGGAGCAGATTGAGAAGGAAATGCGTTATCCGGGTCAGATTCGGGTTTCCATTATTCGTGAGACTCGTTCCATTGATTACGCAAAATAAAGCAATCATGTGATTGCGCGATTCTGCCGTGTTTGGCAGCGGGTTGCAAAGCAAATAAGTGTCGGTGGTGTGTTTTGTTAGAGTGCACAATTATCGGTCTTTTCATAGAATCGGAGTAGCAGTTGAAAATGATACAGTCTGAGATTCGTATCAGTAAAGCGGCAATTTTAGCGAATTATCAGCATTTTTGCAATCAAAATAAAGGCCGGGTTATCGTTCCGGTGATAAAATCGGATGCATATGGCCATGGTGCTGTGGATATTGCGGGTATTTTGTCTGATTGTGGTGTAGAGTATTTGGCGGTTTTTAATATCGAAGAGGCCATTGCGATACGCGAAGGCGGATATACGGGTAATTTGTGGGTGCTTGAGGGGGTCCTTATTGAAGATATCCCAATTGCAATGTCGTTGAATATAACGATGGCTTGTTGGAATCGGGAAACATTGCTTGCGTTATCGGATGAAGCGATGCGGCATAATAGAGTTTTCAAGATTCACTTGGCTGTTGATACTGGAATGTGTCGGCTTGGTTTTTTTCCGGATGAAGTACCTTCAATTTTAGCGGAAATAAAGCATCTTCATGGTGTAAAATTAACGGGTTGTTTTTCGCATTTAGCGTGTGCAAATGAGCCGGATAATCCTGTCACTGTGCAGCAAGTGCAGAATTTTAAGACTGTGATGGCCATGCTGCCTGAGGATTGTAAAGAAGTTCACTTATGTGCAACGGATGCGATGGCTTTCGGTTATCTACCTGAGTTGCCTTTTGGGCGTCTTGGCATTGGTTTGTATGGTTATGCTTCGGAGAAAGCTGGTGTGTTAAAACCAGCGATGACCTTTGCCAGTAAAATCATTTCATTGAAGACTGTTTTTGCGGGGCAGCGGGTTTCGTATGGTGGGCTTCGGTTGTTAGAATGTGATGCGCGCCTTGCTGTTGTTCCGGTGGGGTACGCGGATGGATACCCGCGTTGTTTGGGAAATCGCATGGATGTATTGGTCGGTGGAAAGCGGTGTCCTATTTATGGAAATCTTTGCATGGGCATGATGATGGTCAATGTATCGGATGTACCAGAGGTTCAGGTTGGCGATGAAGTTGTTCTTTTGGGGCATCAGGGGGATGCGGTGATTACTGCGGACGAACTGGCCGAGCGGGCAGGCACGATTAGCTATGAGTTGCTTTGCGCTTTGGGAAAGAATGGTCATCGAAGAGTTTTGTGAAAATCAATGGCCTGTGTTTTAATTCCTTCTTTTCTTAGGAAAAAAGACTGTTATTAGTAGTTTTTTACATGAAACCGGTATATATTATTAAGCTTATCATTTTGTAATTAATTTGGAGTTGTTCATGTCTCATGTGTTAAACAGTATTTTGGAGGCTGTTGGAAATACGCCGCTTGTTCGGTTACAGCGGCTTGTGCCTCCGAATTCTGCGGATATTTTAGTAAAGGTAGAGGGGCTGAATGTTGGCGGGAGTATCAAAACCCGCACGGCTTTTGCGATGATTGAGAATGCCGAAAAAAGTGGTATTTTGAAACCCGGTTCGGTTGTGATAGAGCCGACGAGTGGAAATCAGGGGATTGGGCTTGCTCTTATTTGTGCGTTGAAGCGTTATCGCTGTATTATTGTGATGCCGGATTCGGTTAGCATTGAGCGCCGCTGTATTGTGCAGCTGTATGGTGCTGAAACAGTTCTCGTGGAAGATCGTGGCGATATTGGCGAAGCGATGCGGAATTGTATGGCAAAAGCTGCCGAGTTGCAGAAGAGCATACCGAACAGTTATATCCCGCAGCAATTTTCGAATCCGAGTAACCCGAAAGTCCATCATGACAAAACGGGTCGTGAGATATTAGAGCAGCTTGGTGAAATAAAAATAGACGGCTTTTGTAGTGGTGTTGGAACGGGTGGAACATTAACGGGCATTGGTCGTTTATTGCGGGAGCATTTTCCTGATGTTCGTATCGTTGCTGTGGAGCCGGAGAATGCGGCGGTATTAGCTGGCGGAGCGGTTGGCTCGCATTTGCAGATGGGAATCGGGGATGGTTTTATACCGGATAATTTAGATCAGTCGCTTTTGGATTGTGCCATTACGGTATCGGATGAAGAAGCGATGAAAGTAGCGCGGAGTCTTGCCTCGCAAGAGGGGCTACCGGCAGGAATATCAAGTGGATCGAATGTAGCAGGCGCGTTGCGTTTGGCAAAAAAATTAGGTGCTGGAAAAACGGTTTTGACGGTTTTACCGGATTCCTATGATCGGTATTATTCGACGCCGCTTTTTAGTTAAATAAGTAGGAGAAATAATGAAAGAAGCTTTTCAAAAAAATACAGCATCAGTCGTTGAGGATTTACGTCGGGTGCGTATTGTTCCCGTTTTAGTATTGAACACCTTCGATGAAGGTATGAAGATGTGTGAAGTGCTTAGTAAAAATGGTTTATTGGCTGCAGAAATTACATTTCGAACAAGCGCAGCCGCGGAAATTATTGCGGGGGCATCGAAGCGTTTTCCGGAGTTAGTTCTTGGTGCGGGCACGGTGTTAAATATAAAAGACCTGAAGCGCGCCATTGATGCGGGAGCGCAGTTTGCGGTTTCGCCGGGATTTAATCCCACGGTAGTTCGTGCTGCTGTTGAATGTGGCTTTCCTTTTGCGCCTGGTATTTGCATTCCAGGAGAAATCGAACAGGCTTACGAATTAGGGTGTCGTTTCTTGAAATTTTTCCCTGCGGAAGCGATGGGCGGGGTAAAGATGCTGAAGAATTTAATTGGCCCGTATCGTCATTTAGGCATTCAAATTATGCCGACTGGTGGTGTGAATGCCAAGAATGCGGCGGATTATTTAGCGGTTCCTGAAATTCCAGCTGTTGGTGGTACCTGGCTTGCAAAAGCGGATGATTTAAAAGCCGAAAACTGGGATAAAATAGCCGGGTTGGTTGCCGAGACAGCAATTTTTCGTCAATAAATTGTAGAAAAGAACGGTATATTGATAATTGTAATAAGTGATGTTTACATTGGGTAAAAGAATGCCCATAAAAAAAAGGACAAAACAATGTTGAAAAAAAAGTTTTTTCAGGGAGTATTTTATTTTTTTATGGCAGCGGGGATGTGTCAGGCAGCGGAGACCGCGGAAGGGGTAGCGAATTCGTTGTCGATGAAGAATATTGTCGTGCAGGGCGGTTTCCTGATGTATATCATTATCGTCTTGTCGTTGATCGCTGTTGGTTTAATCGCGTTCTATTTATTGACGTTGCGTGCTAGTGTGATATTTCCAAAGAGTTTTATCACCGATGCGCAGGATGCTGCAGAATTAGGAGATATTGATACGCTCCGTGAGCTTTGCCAGGAGAATGATTCACCGGCAGCCAAAATTATAAGTGCGGCTTTGGAACAATGCACCGACACGTCATCCAATTTTGACTTGGTTTATCATGATATGGAAGATGAGGGTGTTCGTCAGGCTGGGGTGTTATGGCAGCGGATCCAATATTTGGCCGATGTCGGAACGATTGCGCCGATGGTTGGACTGCTTGGTACGGTTTGGGGAATGATGATTTCCTTTTCTGGCATGCAGACTGGCATGGCAATTATAAATAAGGCCGATGCGCTGGCCAGTGGTGTGAGTACCGCAATGTTTACAACTTTTGGTGGGTTGATTGTTGGTATTTTGGCCATTGCTTGTCATGCTTTATTCCGTGGTCGTATTAACAAGCTGTTAAGTCAGATGGAGAGTGCTTGCGGCGGAATATTGCGTCGTCTGTCTTTGAGTCGGAAAATGACACATACAACGAGGTAACGATATGAATTTCAGAAAAAAAAGTAGTGGGACATCTGCTGGATTTCAGATTGCTCCGATGCTTGATATCATGTTTATTCTTCTGATCTTTTTTATGGCTTCGACCATTTTTGCTCAATGGGAAAATAAACTTGGGATACAAGTTCCGGTAGCGGATTCTGGCATTCGTGCGAATCGTGAGCCGGGTGAGGTCATTGTGAATGTAGATGCTGAGGGTAAAATTTATATTAACAGTCAAGAGATCAGTTTGTCTCGGTTGGAATCTTTACTGGGGCAGATCGCGGAAACATTTAAGAGTCAGCCGATTATTATTCGTGCGGATCAGGAAACGCGGCACAAGTATGTGATTGACATCCTTGATGTTTGTCGCAAGGTTGACATTTGGAATATTGCGTTTTCGACCATACCAAGAGAGGATGCACCTTAATGAGATATTGGAAAAAGTCA
This sequence comes from Lentisphaeria bacterium, assembly GCA_041669565.1. GTDB lineage: Bacteria > Verrucomicrobiota > Lentisphaeria > Oligosphaerales > Oligosphaeraceae > JBAYAV01. Next base: position 11 of record JBAYAV010000147.1, on the reverse strand, counting down.
GAAAAGAGTTT
>JBAYAV010000146.1:0-7360 GCA_041669565.1 Lentisphaeria bacterium | reverse complement strand
TGATTTGATTTTGGGGCCGACAACGAGGAGCATACCCTCAGGTATGTGACGAGGTTGGCGGCACAAAAAGCATTCACGAGAATTAGGCAAATGTAAAGGTTATTTCTGAACAGCCCCTAAGCACGTTGGCTTCTTTTAGGGTCTCCTAAATATTTTTGTATTCTTTTACTCATCCTTTTATCTTATCCACCATTGCAACCGGAACGTAGACGCTCCGAGTTTTGCCATGAACCTTGCTCGTGTCGCATATGCCATGTGCAACTTGCCGGTCTGGTTGGAAATGCCGTCGGACTTCGCGCATTTTCATCTCTTCAGGATCAACGACCCTGACATGGATATCCCCATTTCACGCAAAGATTTTATTTTTGCATCGATCTGGCGCTTTAAAGTGTTGATACTATTAAATAGATAGACATTACAAGCAGAATATAACAAGTAGATTCAGCAAATAAATTTAGGAGGATTAATACTTTTATATTTTTTAGCTTTCAAAGCAAAAAAAGTGCCTTTGTGAACTGTTTTTTCACAAAGGCGCTTAAGGTTATGTTTCGATTTTAGTGCAAATCATTTCTGATTCTTTGGCACTGGACATTTGGGTTCTTTTGGCAGGTCCTTTTATGCCATTTCCATGTGTTTGGATAATATTCGGTACGGCATTCCTTTTCAGTGTAATTTCTCGCGTTTCTTTTTTAGAATATCAGCCGCGTGCTGGAGGCGATTATTCAGTTTCAAAAGCTTCTGGTCTTCATCGGGAGCCTGAACCGGATGCGGCGAAAGCTGTTCCAGGGTGGTGATGACCGGCATCTCAATGCGCCCCGTAATAAGGGCTGTCAGTAGACTCTGCGTGCAGCGCGTGGAGGCATTGGATACGAGTAGCAATTCCACTAAATCCGGCGAATCAATCACGCCGGGCGGAAGTGGCGGTACACACGCCGGGCAACACCATTTGCATGGACATTCCTGCAGGATGGTCTGGCATAACTCTAGTGCTGTTGGTAGCATTTCGTAAATTTTTTCAGCGTAGCCGACCCCGCCTTCATGCGTGTCAAAAAGATATAATGCATTTTTCCAGCGCTCTTTCTCTTTGTAAATAAGGGATGAATCTGTATCAATATCGCTGATGTCCGCCATGCATAATGCCGGTGTGGTGTGTTTTAACAGATAGCTGAGACCGTAAAGCGCGGCGCCGAGCCAGCGCTTGTCTTGGGCATCACAGGCTTGCTGCCAGTCTTCCGGTACGTGAATGGCAAACCCCATGGTGTCATATTCAAAGGCCGGCAGTGTAATCGGACCGTAGCCAATGTTCTCAAAACTGCGCTCGCGTATTTTCTTATAGAGCTTCGGCTGTTTGTTGACATGAATTGCACCAAATTGAAGCGTGGCGCCATGAAGTTGCTTTTGGCTCTCAGTGTCGGTTAACTCAATGCGATTTTCCCAGGATGCCTCGGTGAAATAATCAACATGGACTTCTTCAACACGGCAGAGCTTTTTGTCAAGATCCAGGTCCAAAGACATGTAGCGCTTGCCGAGGTGCTGATAAATGGCATCTTTATAAAGGGTGCCGCGAGCGCCGATGGGATCAATTTCACCAATGATTTCCGTTCCGCAGTAGATGTCGATATTGTAATCGGTCATCCCGCGCAGATTGACACCGCGGGCAGGGTAGTCCGAAAGGGCAAAACGCAGACAATCCCGCCAGGGCTTCAGCGTGCCGTTTTCCTGTAGTATTTTGGCGGCAATCTGCAGGGTCGTGGTTGGAAATTCGGAATCGGTAAGGGAAAGCGGATGCTCGTAGGCTGCACAGGGGAGATGCTGTAAAAGAATATAGGGATTATCCGCATTCAGCCACGCCTGTTCAATGGGGGCACCGACTAAATAGTTGGGGTGGTTGACAAGATATTGATCGATGGAGCTGTCTTTTGCTAAAAAAACAATGACGGCGTGTTTGCCCTGACGCCCGACGCGCCCGGCTTGCTGCCAGAAACTGGCAATGGATCCCGGGTGCCCGCAAATGATGCAGAGTTCTAAGTCCCCGATGTCAATGCCGAGCTCTAAAGCGTTGGTTGTAATAATGGTATTAATTTTGTTGTGAAAAAGATCACGCTCCAGTTTTCGACGCTCCGTGGGAAGAAGACCGCCACGATAGGGCTTGATGGCGGCAGCTATCTGGGGTGGACAGCGATCGGTGGCTGCATGTGTGAGGCGCTCTACTTCCTGTCGACCGTGGCAGAAACAGATGGTGCGAATGCCAAGCTCAGTTGCTTTGCGGATTAACGGAATCGCTAAAGAGGCGGTGCCTTTGCGATACAACGGAATGCCGTCTTTGCGAATCAGTGACGGATTCGCGCAGTAGAGCGTGCGTGGCGGATGAGGCGAGGTGTCTTGGTCAATAAGCTGAAAATCTCGCCGACAAAGGGCGTTGACGTGCGTTAAAGGATTGCCGATTGTTGCAGAACAGCAGATAAAGGACGGGGTCGAGTTATGCAGTGCACAGATCCGAAGAAGTCGCCGCAGCACATTTGCAACATGGGATCCGAAGCTGCCGCGGTAGGTATGGACTTCGTCAATGACAATGTAGCGCAGACGTGAGAGGAAGGTATTCCAGTTGCGCTGGTGGTTGGGGAGAATGCCGGCGTGGAGCATGTCGGGATTCGTAATAATAAAGTCGGCGCTACGTTGAAGGCGTTGTCGGTCTTCGGACGACGTATCACCGTCATAGACCCCGAGGTTTTTGGGCCTTCCAGCGGCTTTAAGCATGGAGATGAGGGTGTTTTCCTGATCGCGGGACAATGCTTTTGTGGGGTAGAGGAAGAGGACGGAAAATCCTGTTTTTTCGTTGAGGTATTCATTTAAAATGGGCAGGAGAAACGCGAGTGTTTTGCCGCTGGCGGTTCGTGATACAATAAGGGTGTCTTTCTTTTGGCTGATGGCTTCGAATGCCTGACGCTGATGGGCATAAAGTTTTACAATTCCTTTGCTTTCCAAGGACTTTTTTAAAGTGGATGCCAATGTTTCAGGGATAGGCGTATATTGTCCCGGAACAGGGGGCAGTTCTATTTTCCCGGTAATATTTTGAGCAAAATTGTTTTCGAGGTATTGTTGCAGGGTAAACATGGGGTGTTGGGGAATGAAAGATGAATAAGAAATTTTCTAAGTGGCGGCAAAAAACAGCCCGAACGCTGAAAAAATGGCGGAAACGATATTTCCCTACCCATCGGGAACGGGTGTTGCGGTATCATCTATGGCTGGGCAAACGCGGAGAGCAGGCCACTGCTGCGGATCTTCAGGCTCGAGGCTATGAGCTACTCTGCTCGAACTATCGTTATAAAAAAAGCGAACTTGATTTAATTATGCGATATCATGGAATTCTATGCTTTATGGAAGTCAAAACACGCCGCTGGAAGCCCGGTGTTGTGCCTGCAGATGCTATTGATCTTCGAAAAGAAGAAAATGTCTATAAAGGCGGAATGGGCTACTTGCGCCAAATCGGCTTTCCACACGTGACGTGCCGTTTTGATATCGTGGAAGTCTTTATGATGGGACGGAGACCGGTGAAAATCCGGCATCTTCCCGGAGAACTTTTGCGCCATAAAGAAGAAAAATAATGCCGCGAATTTAAAAAAATTAAAGAAGTCTCTTTTTCCATAATTTTAATTGCTTGATGACTTGTGCCGGGGCAGTCCCGCCCGTGATGTCGCGGGCTAAAACGCTGCTGAAAGCATTGAAAATATCCAAGTATTCCGGTTTCGCTAGCGGAATGCTTGCCTGCATTTCTTTCAGGGTTGCTTCGGCTAGCGTTTTATGGTGACGCGTGCATTCGCCAACAAAATGGCCGACTTGCTGGTGCGCTTCCCGAAATGGAACACCTTGTCGAACGAGAGCTTCGGCTAAGTCGGTTGCCATGAGAGACGGATCGCTGGCGGCTTGTTCCATCCTTTTGGAGCATGGCTGAACTGTTTTTAACATTGCCGCGAACGTATAAAGGGTGTGCTTGATCGTATCAACCGCGTCAAATAGCCCTTCCTTGTCTTCCTGTAAATCACGGTTATAGGTTAGTGGAAGTCCTTTTAATGTGGTTAAAAGAGCAATCAGGTGACCATAGATGCGGCCGGTCTTTCCGCGGGATAATTCGGCAACATCGGGATTCTTTTTCTGCGGCATTAAGCTGGATCCGGTGGTAAAGGCGTCCCCAATTTCAATAAAAGCAAATTCTTGACTGAACCACAGAATAATATCTTCGGAAAGACGAGAAATGTGCATTGCCGCGATGGAGAGGCACCCAAGAAATTCCAGCAGGGTGTCGCGATCGGCCACGGCGTCCATGCTGTTTTGCAGGACGGAATCGAATCCGAGCTTTTTAGCCACAAATTCCCGATCGAGTGGGAGGGTGCAACCGGCAATTGCACCGGCGCCGAGAGGAAGGCGATTAATTCGTTTTTTTGCATCGGTGATGCGTTCACGATCGCGTTGAAACATTTCGATATAGGCCAGAAGGTGATGCGCAAAAAGAATTGGCTGCGCGTGTTGTAAGTGGGTAAAGCCCGGCATTATGACGGTATGGTTTTTGGTGGCAAGGTCGAGCAATTCTTTTTGCATGGACTGGAGCGCGCAGTCCACTTCACCGCATTCATATCGAAGGTAGAGACGCTCATCGGTGGCAACTTGGTCATTGCGACTACGGCCAGTGTGAAGACGTTCTCCGGCTTCCCCGATCAGTTCGGTCAGTCGAGATTCAATATTCATATGGATGTCTTCTAATTCGGTTTTAAAAACGAATTTATCGGATTCAATTTCAGATTGAATCTGGTTTAGACCCTGCTTGATTTTGTCCACATCTTCATGGGGTATAATGCCCTGTTTTCCGAGCATTTCTGCATGGGCAATACTGCCTTGAATATCAAAGAAATAGAGCCTTCTATCATAAGAAATAGACTCGGAAAAGCTGCGTACTAAGTGGTCGGTGTCTTGTGAAAATCTGCCGCTCCATAATGCCATGGTAAAAAATCCTTATCGTTGTTTATTTTTGGGGGGTGGTGGTGTTAATATTGGAATCCGTGTTTGTAACGGTGGTTGTTTGATTATCTATATTGGCGTTGGGCTTTTTGTCTCTTTGTTTTTCTTCGCCGTGTGTTACGCAGTCTAGTATTTGTGCAGCCGCGATGGTAATTTGACCGGGTGTAAACCCCGCTGTTGAGAGTTCGCGGTGGAAGGACTCGGCGAGGAGCTTAACAATTTTATTTGGATTGCGTATTGTATTGACGATAATATGCTCGGTGCAGTTTGTGGTGCCGCAATTTTTCTGGGCATCGAGAAGCAATTCCTGCGAGCTTGTGACAAAACGCTGGGTTAGTAAATCAGTTGCTTTTGCGTTTTCGATGATCAGGGAAGCAAATGGTGCGAGTAAAGAGAACATTTTCCGGCGAATGGGATCTTTCGTTTTGTTGGCATCAATGGCACCGCCGGTGACGAGATGCCCAATGCGCTGCCCTTTGAAATGAATCGGCATGGCAATAATCGGAAACATAATATCCTCAATTTCAGACTCAAACCAGTTGATTTGATGAAGGTTTTGTAAGCGCCATAAGATGTCATGCAGGCGTTTCGGAATCTGAAGCGGATAACCAATTTTGATGTTCGGACTCTTAATGCCCACGGCGGAGCGCACAATAAAATCTTGGTGGTCTTCGTCGAGCAATAAAAAGGCGGCCTGGCTGGTCTCCATGAGTTGGCAGGTCATGCGTGTGATATACTCCAGACTTTCATCTAGGTTGCGGGGAACGTTAAGAGCCTCGGAAAGAACTTCCAAAACGTCTAATGTGTATTCTAAGTCATTGTTTTGCATATTGTATTAAACTCCTCAGTAGAGAATCTTTTATAAAAAATTAAGTGGACACAAAGTTGAAGTGATCTGGGTTTTATAGACGCTAGCTGTGGAGGGCGCCGATTTCCTTTCTCATGGTTGATTCATGGTTGACGATCCTTCGGGTGTGTCTTTTCAAAAAACATTTCGCGGGCTTTCGAGCACATAGTAACGCATAGCCGTGCATCTCAGAGAAATTCAAACATGCTGTCGTAATGGGGATGTTTTACTTCCTTTTTCGACCATGATATTTTTTTGTCCAAATGGTGTCTTTTCCACTTTGCCTTTCGTTTCATTTCAATCTTGTGTTCATAGCCCAAGTTTTCAAGCTATTCGTTCATACCTCATACATTCCATGTGATTTCGGTTCTTAAAAGTTTATACTCCAAAAAATTTAATGCCCCAGGCCGATAATTTGGTAAAGTACATTTTCCAACGCAACGGGTGGGGGAGTGTTCGAAGATGTTATTTGCCATAAAGCATCCCGAAGTTTGCGCATCGCAGAAATGATTTCGGAGGGGGAATAAAGAGCGGTCTGTTCCGCAATTTTTTGCGCTCGATAGGGGTGCATTTCTACAATTGTTTTTTGAATCCCGCTAAAGTTTTTCTTTTCTTCATGGGGAAGATTGCTGATAAAAGCATAAATATCTCTGGGGGATCTCATTTTTTGCTCGGCCATAAACAGCTTTACCTGTAATATTTGCCGAAAGAAGTTCGCCGCGGTTAAAATAAGGGATCGGGCTGTTTGGTCTGGGGTCTTGCTTTGCGCGAGAAGCTGTTCGGTGATAGCGATTGTGTCTGTGAGATTTCGCTGCCCCAGGGGATCGTTTAGAATCCAACTCTTTTCTTCATTTAAGCTGTTGCTGATTTCGCGGATGTCGTTTGGGGTAATGGGCTTATCCGGTCCGCCACAATAGCAGATTATTTTTTCAAGCTCGGTTTCAATATTGGCGGTCTCTACGCCCAGAGTGTCCGCGAGTGCTTCGCAGGCTTGCGATGAAAGGGTGATGCCTTTTTGCTCCGCAATGCGATTGATGCAGGTCATCATGTCCTGGCGTGAATTTCTTCTTCCGGCGATAGGCTTGTCGAAGGTCTGAACTGTTCCCTTTGAAACGCAGGCTTTTCCGAGTGTTTTGCGTTTGTCACAGCCCACGCCATCCATGATCAGCAGGATGTCGTCTGGAAGGCCGTCTTTAATTCGCTGGGCGAGATGCTGAAAAGCCTTGGCGAGCGGGCTTTTGCTTTTACTATCTTTTTCCAGTGAAAATCCGGTGAAATGTTTTAGCCAAATCGTTTTAGTTCCGCCGATAAAGGAGGAGGACTGTAAAGAGTTTAACAGCTGATGAAGGACGTCAATGGAGGGACCTGAGTCTGTTTCCTGAATAATGTCCGTTGAAAAAGGATTCGGATCAGCGCCGGCAAAGGATTGAAATAATTTCTCGGCTTCCAAATGGATCTGATTTGCGTCATTTCCGGTTAAAAGATATAGCTGTTTCGATG
>JBAYAV010000145.1:0-7370 GCA_041669565.1 Lentisphaeria bacterium | reverse complement strand
CACGTTTTACAATTTTAGGAAAACAACATGAAAAAAACATTGAGTCTTTATTTTGTCTTAGCTTTTGTAGCTTTTTCTGCTTACGCGAAAGAATATTTTTCCTTCAGCCAGTTGCCAAAAACAGATTCTTTCATCTACGTAAATCTAAAAGACATGCGCGGCAGCAACCCCGAATCCAATATTGATAAAATGCTCAATGAAACGCTGACAAAATACATCAAAAGCTATGCCAAAGAACCGGCTGTTACAGAAGAACCGGCTGTTACAGAAGAACCGGCTGTTACAGAAGAACCGGCTGTTACAGAAGAACCGGCTGCGGCAGAAGAACCCATTGTTGACACCCTGTCTCACTTAAACCTCACTCACATTGCCTGCCTACTGAATTTCCCCACGCAACAAGACGTAGAATTTGACAAAGAGGACCCCAGAAACAGTTTTGAATCCTTTCTGTTTATTTTAGAATATGATACCGCTGCAACAGCTCAAAAGGTTCAAACAGAACTCACCAAATGCTTTCCGGAAGAATCCGGTCTTGTTGTAAAAACAGACCAGAAAGTACTCTTGTTCGGTTATCAGACGCTGATTGACGGCATCCAAGATGGCACGAGCGACGCCTCCCTAAAAAAGCAAGACATCTTCTTTAGCTGGAAACCTTCGGATGCCGCTTTACAGAAAATGCAAAAATCGAAATCGAATCCGTTAGGACCCGTTTTCAACGGCATCGAAATTATATCCGGTTCTTTGAAAAAGACAGACACGTTCAATATCAATATTAACGGAGGATTTCAAACAAAAGCACAAGCTTCTAATTTTAATTCCAATATTTTGCAAACCAGCTTTATACCTTTGGTAAAAATGTATTTAGGACAAGTAGCACAAAAAAAACTTGTAACGACAAGCAGTATGAAAGCAACACAAAACGAAAAAACAGTTTCGTTCTTCTGCTCTGTTCCACCCAACGAAATACCTTATATAATCAATGCGTATCAAATGATTAAAAACAGCATGAGCTTTTGATCCTTCGAAAATACGTTTCATTCCCCGGGATATCAGTAAATGAACAATTTAGAACTGCGACAATACTTCCAAAAAAATATCGTCATTTTTGATGGCGCAATGGGTACCGAACTTTATAGACGGCATGTTTTTACCAATCGATGCTATGACGAGCTCTGTCTTTCTGAGCCCGAACTCGTTTCCGAAATTCATCGCGATTACCTGCAAGCCGGAGCCGATGTAATTTTAACCAATACTTTCGGCGCCAATCGTGCAGCACTGCATAAATTTGCTCTCGGTAGCAGCACGCAAAAAATCAACGCGCAGGCCGTAGAACTCGCAAAACAAACGATAAAAAAATACGCCCCAAATCGCAATATCCTTATTGCTGGATCCATTGGCCCAGTCTTGGAAATAAACGCCGCTCTAAAACCGAGTACGGCAAAAGATATCCTGCTTGAACAAGCCAACGCCTTAGTCCAAGCCGGTGCCGATTTTCTCCTGTTCGAAACGATTCCAAAACCGGAAAACGCAATCGCTGCTCTAGAAGCAATGCAGGAAATGCCGAAAAACACCCCCTTCGTACTCTCTTTCGCAATCATGGAAGAACAAGATCATAAACAAATCATCGAAAATGATTTTGCCTGTCTCAATGAATTCAAAATCCAACCCGCAGCACTCGGACTGAACTGCGGACTCGGACTAGACAGCATGCTCGAAGCCCTTAAAATTGCTCTTAAATGCACCGACCTCCCACTCATTGTTCAACCAAATGCAGGAATTCCAAAAACAGTAGATGGACGACAACTGTACCTCTGCTCCCCTGAATACCTCAGCACTTATGCCGTGCGCTATGTGAACCTCGGCGCGCGAGCCGTCGGTGGCTGCTGCGGAACAACCCCGGAGCATATCCGTGACTTGGCGCTCACCATAAAACCACTGTCTAAAATTTCTACCCCAAAGACAACCCCCAAAACGCCAAAAATATCAGCACTGAAACCCCTTCCCGAAAAAGAACTGCGCGACAAATCACTCCTCGGTAAAAAATTAGCGGACGGGCTGTGGATTAAAGCAATCGAAATGGCACCGCCGCGCGGATGGGATAGCTCTAAATTGATCGAGAAAGTAAAAGCCTGCTCCAAAAACGGCATCGACACACTTAATATCCCCGATGGGCCACGTGCCGCACCACGGTTATCCGCAATGATAACGGCTCTTAAAATTCAACAGGAAACCAACATCGAGACCATCTTGCATGTCTGCTGCCGCGACCGTAACTATATCGGGCTCCAAGCCGACCTCCTCGGCTGCGCGGCTTCCGGTATTAAAAACCTCCTGTTTATTACCGGCGACCCCCCAAAACTCGGCAATTACAGCTTCGCAACCGGTGTTTTTGATACGGACTCGATCGGGCTGATTAAACTGCAAAAAAATCTGAACCACGGAATCGATCTCGGCGGACAGCAGATTAACCCGCCGACCGCCGCAGTAATCGGCGTTGGCGCCGATCCCAATGCCATTGATTTTGAACGCGAAATCCAGCGGCTAAAACTTAAAATTGAAGCCGGTGCCGATTACATTACCACGCAGCCCGTTTTTGATATAAAGGCACTTGAACGCATGATCAACGCCCTTGGCGATATGCGTATTCCGATTATTGCCGGCATCTGGCCAATGGCAAGTCTTCGCAATGCACTTTTTATGAAGAACGAAGTTCCGGGTGTCTCTGTTCCAGATGAAATTATTGAGAGAATTTCCAAAGAAACCACACGCGAAGGCCAGCTTTCTGTCGGCATTGCTATTGCACGGGAGGCCATTAAAAATATCCGCGAGCTTGTTCAAGGCGTTCAAGTAAGTGCTCCACTTGGTAATATTAGCGCAGCTTTCAGAGTATTAGAATAACAATCAACCCCTTTATTTTAGATTCGATATATATATGTTTTATGACGTAATAGTAGTCGGCGGTGGTCATGCAGGCTGTGAAGCAGCATTAGCAGCCTCCCGCCTTGGCGCAGCCACTTTAATCCTCACGCTTAATAATGATCATATTGCCCAAATGTCCTGCAATCCTGCTATCGGCGGTATTGCCAAAGGACAAGTTGTGCGCGAAATTGACGCTCTTGGCGGTGAAATGGCTCAAAATACCGACGACACTTCCATTCAATTCCGAATGCTGAATAACTCCAAAGGCGCGGCCGTCCTTTCGCCTAGGGCGCAGTGTGACAAAGAATTTTATCAGCGACGCATGAAATTGGTCATGGAATTACAGAAAAATTTATGTATTCACCAAGCAGAGGCCACCCGAATTATTGTTGAAGAAGGCAAAGTCTGCGGTATCGAGACAGCATTTGGAGATCGTTTTTACTGCAAAGCACTTGTTTTATGCACGGGAACCTTTTTGGGAGGGACGCTGCATTTCGGCATGCATTCCATGCCGGGCGGGCGCGCCGGCGACAGCGCGGCGCTGTCACTCTCAGAATCACTTCGCAAGGACCTGCGCCTCGAAATAAAACGCCTGAAAACCGGAACGCCCGTCCGCGTTCTCGGGAAAACAATCGACTTCTCAGACCTGGAGTTTCAAGCGCCCGATCCCGGAAATCAAAAATTCTCCTTTGACGAGCGCAATCCTGATTTGCCTGTATTCAGTGATTTAACATTAAAGCAGCGCCCCTGTTATATGACGTACTCAACCGATAAAACGGCTGAAATCGTCAAAGCCAATTTAACCCGTTCGACAATGTATTCCGGCAAAATTCACGGCACTGGCGCACGCTATTGTCCTTCTTTTGAAGATAAAATTGTGCGCTTCATCAACCGGACAAAACATCATATCTATATAGAGCCGGAGGGGAATTGCACGGACGAATACTACTTAAACGGCCTTTCCACCAGCATGCCCATCGACATTCAGTGGCAAATGGTTCGTTCTCTGCCTGGTTTAAGCCAGGCACACATTTCCCGTTATGCCTATGCTATTGAATATGATTTTGTCATTCCGCATCAGCTTGACAGCAGTCTCGCCCTCAAAGACTGGCCTGCGCTGTTTCTCGCCGGTCAAATAAATGGCACCAGCGGTTATGAAGAAGCCGCTGGTCAGGGAATCATCGCTGGAATCAATGCCGCGCGCCATGCAGGCAACCTAGGTTCGTCCTTAGTACTGCAGCGCAATCAGGCTTATATTGGCGTGATGATTGATGATCTTATAACAAAAGATATTGTAGAGCCCTATCGTCTTTTTACCAGTCGGGCGGAATACCGTCTTAATTTACGGCAAGACAATGCGGATCTCCGGTTAACAAATATTGGTTATGAATACGGATTGGCAAAAGCGAGCGCAAAGCAACGGGTCGATCAATTGCAGCAGGATATCAATGAAGCGAAGAAACAGCTGTGCAAAATTCGTTTTAGCGGTCATTCTGCCTGGGAGTGGATGGCTCGGCCAGACTTCCATTATGCGGATGAGCAAGATAGACTCCCTGTTTTTTCACCGCGAGTACTGGAACAGCTCAATATTACTGCCCGCTATGAGGGCTATATGGTTCATCAAGAAAAGCAGGCAAAATCATTGCTTAAATTAGATAACATTAAAATTCCCAAAGATTTTAATTATGATATTCAGGGCTTTACCTATGAAGCAAAATCGAAGCTTCAAAAAAGCCGACCGGAAAATCTCCGACAGGCTTCTCGTATTGATGGTGTAACACCAGCCGAAATTGCGATTATGCAAGTTCAGCTTCGTTCCCCTAAAACACAAAAGAACTTAAAGCATGAATAACGATCTCTTTGTATTCTAACAAAAGAATACAACAACCAATAAAATTTCTATTCATAAATGCTTCTAAAAAACGTCAAGAAACAAAAGCAATTTCACAATGCGCCATATGCATTGTGAAATCTGGAAAAACTTTTTGGCAATGGCACGCCGATCATTTCTAAAAAAATGATTCTAATACACGGGGCTGTCAAAGAGAGTCCATTGCTGAAGCTTTACGGTATTTCAACAAAGGCACTCTTGATATTACTCACAAATAGTCAATGCGCGTTTGATATACTGATCCTGCTCTTTTTTCGCAATATCGTTAAACCGGACATTCCAGCCGCAGACACGCACTTGTAGTCCTTCATACTGTTCGGGATGTTTCTGCGCATCAATCAATACATTTGCATCCATAATATTAAATTGGACAGCAAGAGCGAACTTGCGCAGATAGGTTTCAAGCAATGTTCGTAATGCAGCCAGCCCATCCTCACCCTGAACGGTTACTGGATGCATCATCACATCCAGCACACAACTACCAGGAAACTGCGCTGAATCGAGTCGGCTCACCGATTTTATCAGTGCAGTCACGCCATTCGTATCCATTCCAATTGTCGGTGAAATATTTTTTGACACTTCATCTCCGGCCCGTCGCCCATCTGGGGTTGCGCCAGTATTTTCTCCCAGAACAACGAACTGCCGCGCAGAATTGAGCCCCGCAATATAAAACCCGTTGCGGGCATTCGGACGCAGGTTAATTTTATTCGCCACAAAACGTGCCACATTTTCGGCCATTGAGTCGACAATATCAATACCATTGCCAAACTTATTTTTATTCCGCAACGCCTTCAGCCGCAGTTTCTCATGTCCCGTCCAATTTGCTTTCAGGATATCGCGAAACTCTGTCAGTGTCACTTCCTGCTTTTCGTACACGAACTCCTTCACGATCATCAAGGCATCCACTGCCGTCGCAAGCCCCGTCCCCAAAATCCAGGTCATATTGTAAATCGAGCCATCGTGGAAGGCGTCTTTTGCCGTTTTCAGACTATGTTCGATTGTAGCAGAATAGACCTGAGCGGGGCTAATCTGGTGTAGATACTTTTCGAAGTCATTGGCGCAAAGAATAATCGTTTCAATAATATGATCCAGCTGACGGATAAAAGCAGCATAAAAATCATCGAATGTTTTTAGTTCCGCAAGGCTGTCGGTTTGGACGCCGCAAACAATACCAGTTAGCGGATCAACGCCCTCATTCAGCGCCAGCTCGACCGGCTTGAGCAAATTAATGTACCCCGCACACGTCGCATTTCCGCGCCCCTTTGGGATTAATTCATAACAGCCCGAAATGGCGCAAGTACGCGCTTCTTCTTCCGTACAGCCAATCCCCATCAGCGCACGCCGGACTCCCGGTTCGCCCAAGAACACAATGCTGTTGTGCCCACGCCGAATCATGTCCAATGCCTTGTTTGTAAATTTTTGCGGCGTATTCGGTGCAATTTTCAATTGCAGTTTCGGTGTGGTGATATCCAATGAATCATACACATCCAGAATGAGATAGGAGAGTTCCGTGATTCCGCTTTCGCCATTCGCCTCGGTACCCCCAAAATAGAAAGGATGCCCCCAATAGTTATTAATCGAAGAAAACTGCATCATAAAATAAGCAAAAAATTCGCGGATATTTTCTTCCGTATAGCGTTTTTCATCCAGGTCACGGCGATAATACGAATAGACTGTGCGGTCCAGATTTCCCAAAGAACGCACCTGAAATCGATCGAAATGTTCTCCGAAGAAGAAAAAAAGATAAACCAGCTGCAGCACTTCATAGGTGTTTGTTGGCGCGCCATGAATAAGCGTATCCAGACATTGTGCCGTCGCCAAAATTCGTTCATTTCCGAAGGCATGATCCAGCGCATATTTTCGGAAGCGTTCCAACATATCGAGAATAGCGGTATAAGTAATATCGATACCGTCAAAATAAGCTCTCGCAGCATCCGTCAGTGTACCGCGCGCCTCGCGATCTTGACGATATTTACGAGCACGGTCACGAAGGCCGGGAAAGCCTAGTGTAAACACCGCATCCCAATCCGGCACAGAGTGATCAAAATCTGGCCACATATTAGAGGCGCCGGTCTGTCTCTGTTTCTCCATCAATTTACAGGTTTCGGGACATTTCAGCCATACTTCCTGGCCCCATTTTGAAATCAGGGAAGAAAGAATACGATCATTCCGATTCCAACAACCGAACGCCACAAACCAATCCTGAGAATTAACATCGATTTGGACATGTTCACAAATATAAGCAAAGGCCTTTGCTTTAATTACTTCATGCGGTTCACCCTCCCATTTTTCCACAAGAGTCGCGAGATGCTGTTTGAGAGTCTCATTATCTTCTCCAGAAGTAGCATCACATACCTGTTGCCGAAACTTGCGCTCCAAATAGGGGCGATCTTGAACAAAGGTTCCATATAACATCTTAGATATCCTCCTAATAAAATTTCTGGGGTATAAAGTTGGGGTGACCAATTTTTCTTACCCACTACATCTAGTGGTTGACAATCTCTTTCTGGGAAGATGCTTGGTGCGTTGTTGCCATTTGGACGAGCCTCCAAAAAAGCAT
>JBAYAV010000144.1:0-7380 GCA_041669565.1 Lentisphaeria bacterium | reverse complement strand
TCACGGATCCGCATTGTTTCAACGCGGTGATACTCAGGCGCTGGTAACTGCAACACTTGCATCCAGCGGCGAAAGCCAGTCTTTTGATGTTGTTACCGGCGGTGCCGGCGAAAAGAATTTTATCTTGCATTATAACTTCCCGGCGTTTTGCACGGGCGAAGTTGGTCGTTATGGCTCAACGGGTCGTCGTGAAATTGGACATGGTGCATTGGCAGAGCGTTCTATTGGTGGTGCATTCCCGGCAGATTATCCCTATATGGTTCGGGTAACATCTGAAATCATGGGGTCGAATGGTTCTTCTTCCATGGCTACTGTCTGTGGTTCAAGTTTGGCATTAATGGATGCTGGCGTACCGATGAAAGATGCTGTTGTTGGTATTTCTGTTGGATTGGTAACAGGGAAAGACAAACGCGTTTTTATAACAGATATTCTTGGTTCTGAGGATCATTATGGCGACATGGACTTTAAGGTTGCTGGAACGAAAAAGGGTATTACCGGATATCAGCTTGATTTAAAGATTGCTGGTATTGATATTGAAGGCATGTATGAAGCGATGAAGCATAATAAAGTTGCTCGTGCGCAGATCCGTGAAATCATGGATGCGTGCCTCTCAACACCGCGTGCTGAAGTAAGCGCTTATGCTCCGCAAGTTTATAAAATGAAGATTAAATCGGATAAGATTGGTGCATTGATTGGCCCTGGCGGAAAGAATATCCGTGGAATTCAGGAAGAAACCGGTGCTCAAATCAATGTGGAAGAAGACGGAACTGTTTCGGTTTTTGCCTGTGGCGCGGAAGCAATGGAGCGCGCAAAGTATATGATCGAGTCTTCTACCGGCGAAGTTGAAATTGGCAAAATCTATCATGGCGTTGTAAAAACAGTGAAAGATTTTGGGGCATTCGTTGAAATACTTCCGGGACAGGAAGGAATGGTTCATATTTCTGAACTTGCAAACTATCGCGTAAATAGCGTGGAAGAAATTTGCAAAGTCGGGGATCAAATTACCGTAAAAGTAATCGATATCGATGATCGTGGTCGTGTCCGCTTAAGCCGCAAAGCAGCTTTAGAGGAAATTTAATAGTCGTATAAAAAAAGTACTTTTAGCAAGGATTATAAAACACCCTTGAAACAGAAAAGGACAACGAGAAATGAAAGATAAAATTCATCCAACATATGAGAAGTGCATTGTTTCCTGCGCATGTGGAAATCAATTTGAAGTCTATTCCAATCGCCCGAAGACGTCGGTTGGTATTTGCTCAAAATGCCACCCATTTTTTACGGGAAAACAGAAATTGGTAGATACTGAGGGACGTGTTGATGCGTTCCGCCGTCGTTATGCCAAATAATTTTGATTCAAAATAATTACGGGCGGCCGGCAAACATTTATTGTTTTGGCGGCCGCCCGTTTTTTCTTATTCAAATTGCCTTTTTTTAGGCGAATAATTTAATTAAATAACAGATTGTTACTATGGATCTAGCAAATTACATTCAGACGACGGACGCGCGGTTTCAAGAAGTGGAACGAGCCATTTCGTCTTTTGATTTTAATTCCGGCAATACCGAAAAATACAAGTCTTTAAATCGCGAGTATCAAAAGCTGAAAAAGCTGAAAGACGCATGGGATGAAGCCGCTAAACTGCGTCAGGAACTTCAGGATAATACCGAGATGCTGAAGGAAACCGAAGATGAAGAATTTCGAGAGCTGGTTGAAAATGATATCAATGCAAACAAAAAGCGCATCGGTGTGCTTGAACGTGAAATCAAAGCACTGATCCTGCCTACGCATCCGAATGAAGGAAAAGATGTTATTGTTGAAATTCGCCCAGCGGCTGGAGGCGACGAAGCCGCTTTGTTTGCGGCCGATCTAAGCCGGATGTACCAGCGTTATTCCGATATGAAAGGCTGGAACCTGAAAGTCCTCGAAGAAGTTTCTACAGCGCTTGGCGGTATTAAAAATATCGCTTTCACAATTAAGGGCGATGATGCGTGGAGCATTCTGCATTTTGAAAGTGGCGTACATCGCGTGCAGAGGGTTCCTGTGACTGAAACGCAGGGACGAGTTCATACTTCGACGGTGACGGTTGCGGTAATGGCTGAAGCTGCGGAAGTTGATTTTCAGCTGGATCCTGAAGATTTGCGAATTGATGTATTTCGGGCTTCGGGCAATGGCGGGCAGTGTGTTAATACAACGGACTCTGCGGTTCGGGTGACGCACATTCCAACGGGGATGTATGTAGCGAGTCAGCAGGAAAAATCGCAGCACCGTAATAAAGAGATCGCAATGATCCTGCTGCGTTCGCGGTTATTGGAAATAGAACAGAATAAAGAAGACGCAAAAAATGCGGCTGAACGCAAATCTCAAATAGGAACCGGAGATCGAAGCGAGCGTATTCGTACGTATAATTATCCTGAAAATCGTGTGTCGGATCACCGGTATAAAATTACGCTTTATGATTTGTCGAATATCATAGCTGGAAATATGGATGGATTGTTGGGAGAAATTCGTGTTCGGGATGCCGAGCAGCGTCTGTCTACAGAGTTGGGCTTAGAAAAGTAAATGGAGCATTATTGATAATGGAAAAGGCTGTGATTTGTCTTTTGTGCGGTGGAAAATCGACGGAACATGAGGTTTCTCTGCAATCGGGGCGTAATGTCTGGCAGGCATTGCCGCGTGATAAGTATGAAGTGCTGGTTATTGGCATAGCCCGTAATGGTGTTTGGTATTATTATGGCGATCGGGAATGTGCCCAGAATTTTGAGGACGCGCAGAAGATTTGCTTAAAACCGGATGGAAAAGAGTGCGCACTTGTTCGAACGGAATCTGGTGTGGCAATTGCAGAAACAACCGGTGCTTCTGTTCATAAGATTGATGTTGTTTTCCCGGTTTTGCATGGTGCAAATGGTGAAGATGGCGCGGTACAGGGATTGTGTCAGATGATGGGAGTTCCTTGTGTTGGCAGTGATCAAGCCAGTTCTGCCTGCTGCATGGATAAAGATATAACCAAAAAACTATTAACGATTGCCAATATTCGTGTGGCTCCCGGCCTTGTATTGAAGCGTTCGGATTATTATGATTGTGCGCGGATTGTTACTGAATTTAATTTGCCTCTTTTTGTAAAGCCGGCGAAAACAGGCTCTTCTGTGGGGATTACGAAGGTGAAAACCGAAGAGATGCTGGAGGGCGCTATCGAAAATGCGTTCCGGTATGATGATAAAATTTTAATCGAGAAGGCGATTGTGGGTCGTGAAATTGAGTGTGCGGTTTTAGAACGTGCTGATGGCCATTTGTTTTGTCCGGATCCGGGTGAGGTTATTCTGCATGCAGAATTTTATTCTTATGAGGCGAAGTATTGCTCACCGGATGAGGCGGAACTGAGTCTTCCAGCAAAAATACAGGAAACAGAGAAGACGCAAATTAAAGAAATGGCAAAAAAAGCATTTCGCGCATTGGGATGCAATGGCATGGCGCGTATTGATTTTTTCCTTCGCCCGAGAGGCGGAGTGGTCTTGAATGAACTTAATACGATCCCCGGTTTTACAAAAATCAGTTTTTATCCAATGCTTATGCAAAATGGCGGAATTTCTTATCCTGAGTTGCTTGCTGAACTTATTGAAGGAACGCGTTCTCTAGCAAAGAAAAAAGAAAACCTCAATTTGGATATAAAAAATTATTAAAAAGAACTTAAGGAAAATAAAATGTCGGCAATAATTATTGATGGAAAACAGACCGCGGTAGAAATTCGGGCTGAATTAAAAAAGAAAGTTGAAAAATGGGCGGCTGAAAAGAAAATTACACCGGGATTAGCCGTTATTTTGGTCGGCGAAGATCCGGCATCGCAGTCTTATGTTCGCGCGAAAGAAAAAGCCTGTGAACAAATTGGTATTTATTCGTCCGATAACCGCCTTCCAGCAGAAACGTCCGAAGAGGATTTGCTGGTGCTCATTGATAAACTGAATCACGATCCTAAAATTCACGGTATTCTCGTACAACTTCCACTGCCGAAACATATTAACGAGACGACTGTCCTGAATGCGATTGACCCACAAAAAGATGTGGATGGATTTCATCCGGTGAGCGTTGGCCGTATGGTGATTGGTGAGCGTACTTTTTTGCCCTGTACACCCCATGGCGTTATACAACTGCTGAAACGCCATCATGTTAAAATTGACGGTGCCGAGGTTGTTATTGTAGGTCGCAGCAATATTGTGGGCAAGCCGCTGGCAAATTTATTGATGCAAAAATCGGAGTATGGCAATGCAACCGTGACCGTTTGTCATAGCCACACAAAGAACTTGAAAGAGCATACGCTACGAGCGGATATCCTGATCGCAGCAATTGGACGCCCTAAAATGATTACTGCCGATATGGTTAAAGACGGCGCAGCTGTCATCGATGTCGGCGTAAATCGTGTGGCCGATGCGACGGCGAAACGCGGTTATCGTCTGGTTGGTGATGTTGATTTTACCGAAGTAGAAAAAAAGGCATCGCTGATTACGCCGGTACCCGGTGGTGTCGGCCCAATGACAATTACGATGCTCCTTTATAATACAGTGCAGTCTGCAGAATATACAATGGGAGTTCAATAAATGAATCACGGTATATCGAAAAATAATGAACGCCGTCTTCCAATGCCCAGTTCTCGTGTTGAGACGCAGGCGAAGGTCGGCGCCGGCTTTGTGGTACAGTGTTTGGAAAAAACATTCTGGACCGGAAAGCCCTCGGATCGA
The DNA here is from genome assembly GCA_041669565.1 of Lentisphaeria bacterium. GTDB lineage: Bacteria > Verrucomicrobiota > Lentisphaeria > Oligosphaerales > Oligosphaeraceae > JBAYAV01. The sequence continues at coordinate 2,652 of JBAYAV010000144.1, read as the reverse complement.
TGCTTGCGCGATGTCTTTTACGCAAATCATCAACTCGGCTCGCGTGATCGTCGTATTATTAGCGAGACGCTGTTTTCTGTTTTGCGCTGGTGGGGCTGGCTTAAAACGCTGGCACCGGAAGAATTTTTTTCGGTAGACAAAGAATGGATTCGAAATCAAAAAGTACCACAGGATGAGCATGCACCGCAACGGTGTGTTACGAATGTCTATAAATGGTATGGGTGTTTGGCGGCAAGCTGGGCATTGGAAAATCGCCTGGATTTCCCCCCGTCGGTCGCCTGGTGGTGCCGTCAAAGAGGGGTAAACCCAGAAAATTTCAAAGCATTGCCAGACGGTGCGCCTCTGAAGGACCGCCGTAGATATCTTCCTCCTTTTTTTAGTAAGGATGACGTGCCCGCATTCCCAGAAGAAGACCTAGTGCCGGAATGGACGGAAAAGGCTCTGAGTGAACCCATTCCCTTTTTGAAACTGATTGACTGGCTTCAGCATCGTCCGCCCGTGTGGCTACGTGGACAGACTGGAAGTATTGTTGAACTTTGTCATAATTTGCAGCACAATGAGGTTAAAGTGCATCCGCATAAAAAAATGCTGTGCGCGCTGAAAATACAAGGGGCAGCTGCAAACCTGCGCAATCTGGATGTCTTTCGAAAAGGACAGTTTGAATTTCAGGATCTGGCTTCTCAGGCGGTCGGCTATGTTTGTGCCCCCAAGCCTGGAGAACAGTGGTGGGATTGCTGTGCTGGCGGCGGCGGTAAAACACTGCAGCTTGCTTGGCTGATGGAGGAAAAAGGCAGTGTGCTTGCTTCCGATATTCGTACGCATAAACTCACGGAGTTAAAACTGCGTGCACGGCGTGCTCAGTTTCCGAATATTCGTTATAAGGAATGGAAAGGCAAGGAAATGCCGCGTTTCCGGAATCGTTTTGACGGTGTTCTAGTGGATACAGCCTGCTCTTGTTCGGGTACATGGCGTCGAAATCCGGATGCACGCTGGACAACAACTCCAGAGGAACTGAAGGAGTTTGCGGATTTGCAGTTGCAGCTTCTAACGAATGCCTCACAAGGCGTTGTTGAGGGCGGAACTCTAGTTTATTCGACGTGTTCCATGTTTGCTTGTGAAAATCAAGATATCGTGAATACGTTTTTAGCTGCGCATCCGGAGTTTAAGCTTGCACCGTATCGTTGTCCTGTAACGGGACGTGAAACGGAAGGCATGAATCAAATTTGGCCATGGGATGGTGACTGTGATGCAATGTTTACGGCGAAAATGTGGCGTTCTTCGGCGGAATAAAATAGCATTATCTTTTTCTTTTTTTAGTGTGAAAAGTGAGAAAAAAACGAAAAGAATTACGTTTTTTTTGAATTGATATCGCGTTATAGATATTATTTCCCATCATTTGGGGAAGCTTCGAAAAAGGATGTAATTTTTTATCTTTATTTGTTTTTTAAAAAAGAAAGGATATAATAGTAGTATTCTTTTTTTTTATTCTGGAGAAAAAAATGCAGCAAGATCAGCGTGTAAGTATCATTATTCGTTCTCACAATGATGCATTATTTTTGTCTCGGCTTCTGGATGCCTTTAAAAAACAGACGTATCAAAATTTTGAAATTGTTGTCTGTGATGACCACTCTACAGATGGTACTCTGCAGCTTTTATGGAACAATTTAGATGTTCGTTTGCTGAAGCCGCCGAGAGGCCCTTATGTTCCGGGAAAAACACTGAATTACTGCGTGCAGAAATGCAGCAGCGATATCGTTGTTTTTAATAATTCCGATGTAATTCCGCTGGATGAAAATTATTTGGCAGAATTACTGAGGCCTATTTTAGAGGGAAAGGCAGTTGGCACTTTTGGCAATCAGCATTCTCGCCCCGATGCTGATGTTTTGGTGAAAAAAGACCATGAACGCGCTTTCGGATCTGGAGAAATATCCCGTCATTGGAAAAATTTTTTCTCGCTGGCATCTTGTGCCGTTCGTAGAGATATTCTGCTGAAAGTTCTTTTTGATGAAAAAATTCAGTATAATGAGGATGTCGAATGGTCGCTTCGCTGCCGCAATGAAGGCGGTGAAATTAAATATGTAAGTACTGCAAATTGTGAGCATTCGCATAATTACACAACGAAAGAACTCTGGGTGCGGTTTTATAACGAAGGATTTGCAGATGGGCGTATTTACGGTAAGGCGCCTTTGTTTTTCGTGTGTGTGCGGCAATTTATGATGGAAGTGTTTCGAGATATGATATATTTATTGCGACAGGGCCGGATGGATTGTGTTTTTCAATCTTTGACGCGTCGCTGGATACAAAAATATGGGCATTGGCGTGGAATGAGAGACTTTCAGAAAAAGAAGAATAAAGCGGAAAATTAAAATATTTTGTGGGACCGCAATTTCTTTCCAGAATCGGTGCATGATATAAAATAAAAGGCGAAAGATTTCTTTTTCGCATGCGGATATCTCTATAAGAAATTCACGCGTTACCTGTTCTTTTTCGATAAGACAGAAAAGTATAAACAGAAGTCGTATTTTTCGTTAGTAATAAAAAAAATAGTGCTACAATAATAGCGTGCTTCTGTCTGAAAACTTTGTCGAAGAATAAAAAACGGGTGTAAAAAAACTAGTCTTCCGCTATTTCCTTTTGCAGGGATTTTAAGGC
>JBAYAV010000143.1:0-7426 GCA_041669565.1 Lentisphaeria bacterium | reverse complement strand
ATCGAACGCAAGATCCGCACCACAAAAAACGCTTAACAAAAAGCTAAAAACAAAAATAATTCTTTTTCTTTTATTCATCTTTTCTTTCTTCCATGTCCGATCAACCACATAAACAATACCTCTCCTTAATATATTACTTCGGACCTTTTTTTCCTGAATTTTGAAAACTTCTGACAAAAGAACCTCAATAACCACTTTATAAGCAATATTATTTGTCCATTGGAACGAAAAGTATTATAGTAATGAACTTACTAAAACTTATCGAACTGGAAAAAACAAGAATGCCGAAATTTTATATAAAAACCTATGGCTGTCAGATGAATGAGCGCGACTCTGAAGCGATGGCAGCCCTCCTGAAAGCAAATGGCTATACAGAAACTCATCAGGAAGAAGATGCTGATGTCTACTTTATGAACACCTGCAGTGTTCGAGAACAAGCCGAACGCAAAGCGATCGGCAAAATGGGCATTATGAAGCGGATCCTGCGTAAAAAGCCAAATATGATCTTTGGAATCGTGGGTTGCATGGTTCAACGACTCGGCAAAGAACTGTTTAAGCAACTCCCGCATGTTCATTTTCTTATTGGGACAAATCAATTTCAACAACTGCCCGCTATTATCAAACGCGTCCAAAATGGTGAAAATCATATCATAGCCACCGATATTGATCTAAAAAGCTACCCCGAACTCAATGGGCACTGTGCCAAAGATATCTTCGGCATGATCTCTATTATTCATGGCTGTGACCAATTCTGCACCTACTGCATCGTGCCCTATACACGCGGACGCGAAAACAGCCGTTCCATCCCTTCTATTATAGACGAAGCAAAAAGAATGGTAGAGCATGGAACAAAAGAAATATTACTGCTGGGACAAAATGTCACCGCATACGGCGTATCCGAAGCAAAATGCCAGAAAAACTATAATCCCGAGCATTCCTACTTCGCCGACCTTCTGATCGAAATGAATAAAATTGACGGCCTGGAACGAATCCGCTTTACATCTCCGCATATTAAATATATGAATCAGCATTTTATGGAAACAGCCTGCAGCCTGCCAAAACTATGCAAAGCATTTCATGTACCCCTGCAGTCCGGATCGAATCGTCTCTTGAAAAAAATGAATCGCGGCTATACCATTGAAGAATATATGCACCGAATCCACACCATGAAGGAACTCTGCCCTGAACTCGTTTTTACAACCGATGTCATTGTGGGTTTCTGCGGCGAGACGGATGAAGAATTCAACCAAACACGCAGTATCCTCAATCAGGTCGGCTTCGATATGAGTTATATTTTCCGCTATTCGCCACGCGAGGGCACAACATCGGCAAAATCCTTCGCCGATGATGTGCCCGAAGAAGTCAAATACGAACGCAATCAAATTTTGCTCAAAGACTTGTCTGATCGCGTTGAAATCCTAAATCAGTCTTATCAAGGCCGGACTCTCAGTATACTAGCCGAGGGCGTCAGCAAACGCAATAAAGAACGCTGGGCCGGTCGCACAGACGGCAATAAGATCTGCAATTTTCTGCCTGTCGACGGCTTGTCTGTCGGGGATATGATTTATGTTAAGATTGAACGAACAACCGCCAATTCATTCTACGGTTCCATTGTCAAGAAAGGCAAAAAATGACAACTGATCTCATTATTATTGGTGCTGGTGCTAGCGGATTAATGGCTGCATGTACTGCTGGTGAAGCACGACTGCACTGTATGCTTGTGGAACGCCGACACCGCCCAGGCCTGAAATTGCGTATGTGCGGAAATAACCGCTGCAATATCAGTCATGCCAGCACAGCCGAAGAAATGAAACACACCTATGGCAACGAAATCGGTAACTTTATGAGTGCCGCCATTCAAAATTTCACGCCGGATATGCTTCGAACATGGTTTCGCGGGCGCAATCTCGCCACTACAGTTCTGAAAAAAAGAATTTACCCACGCAGCGAAAAAGCCGATGATGTGTTGCATACTTTTACAGACAGTATTCGCGATTTGAATGTACCCCTTCTTTTTAATTGCACGGTGGATAAAATTTTCTATGAAAACGACCAATTTACAGTCGACTGCGGAACGGTGAAATTGGAAAGCAAATATGTACTTTTAGCAACTGGTGGCTTATCCTATCCCAAAACGGGCAGTGTCGGCGATGGTCAGCGTATTGCCGCAGCGCTCGGACATCATTTAGAAGAATGCCGCCCTGGACTCGCGGGCGTATTCATTACTCAGCCCTTCAACGGGATCCCGCTTGCACCCGGAAAAAAGCCCACTAATTTTCCAGAAACCAAAATCAAAATTTTAGCAAACAATAGCGTATTGGGCGTAACCGAGGGAAATCTTTTAGCCGATTCATCCGAGCTACGCGGGAGCGCGATCTTTGATGCCGTGCGAATTGTTGCCCGCGCCAACGTGGCTAATTTCACCTTCTGCATATCAGGCGTAGGGGATCAAAAGAATAATAACGAAGTCGAATTACAGCTGACCAAAGACTCCATTTGCCCTATAAAAGAAGCCATCCTGACCATGGGCGGGGTAAAACGAAATGAGATTAATCCGCTGACCATGGAATCGCTGATTATACCCGGCCTCTATTTTGCGGGCGAATTAATAGACATCGATGGTCCGACCGGCGGCTATAATTTGCATGCGGCATTTGCCACAGCGCGTCTGGCAGTGAAGTCCATTTGCCAGGCATTGCACAGCGGAGACACACCACGAGTGACGTCTTCCCGCAGTTTTCAAACACGCAGATCACCCGCAACAAAGGAGCGCGGTCGTTCCAAAACAAGCTATACGGGCGCGAAAGGTCAAAAGAACACCTGGGGCAAAGACTTTTGGGATGGGCATCTTTCTGGATCAAAAGGAAAATCATCCGACCGCAAATCTTTTAACAACAGATAAAACGAAAGGAATCCATGAAACGACTAATCTTTTATACCTCGCTTTTCTTTTTCGCGCTATTGTTAAACAGCTGTTTTGAATTAAAGCAGTCCCTTATTTTCCAATCTGACGATACTTGTATTATGAGCTGGAGCTATCTTTTCCCCGAAAAATATCAGACTGCACTACAGCAATGCGAATCGCGATTTCAGAATTCTTCTTCCAAAAGGGTTCCATACACCATTATGAATAAAGAGTCCTGGCAAAAATGGGTCGCCCAAAATCCAGATTTGGAATTACGCGGATATAGTCTCTATACGATTGATGATCAAGTAAAAGTAAGAATTGTAGTTCTATGCAAAAACGCCATGAAAAATATCAATAGCGGCATTTTTGGCGATCTTCAGCTGCATAAAAATTCACTTGGCGATGTTGACTGCCAGATCAATATTCCCAAATTGGATCCGGAAAAATTCACCCAAAATAAAGACTTACAGCTTCTCCTTAAAGATGCCCACATGACTTACACCGTCAACACACCCACCGCACTGCTAAAAACAAATGGCAAAAAAGAGTCGTTCCAATCCGCATCTTGGCAGTGGGACTTTGCTCCAAAAACTTCCATGCCAGACACAGACGTTCTTCAATTCAGTTGGTAGGTCGTCTCTTTCTTACCCACAAAATGGTGCCCTGAAATAGAGAAATCCTATGACAAATCTGACACAAACAACCCTGCAAGTAGAAGCACAAAAAATGGCTGATTTTCTGAATAAAACATTTCAGCCGCAGGCGCCCTATGCCTTTTTTTTGCAGTTTGGAAGTGGATTTGACTGCAATGCACTTTTCAAAGAACAACCGCAAGAATTGCTCCTACGTACCATTCCCGGCCAAGAAAGTTTTTTGCATCCTGATTTTATTGAACCGACTTTCTACAGCGGCAAAACAAAAGATGATATTCCAATTCTTGTCTTAGCCGGTCATCGGCAATCTTCTGAAGGGAATGGATTGCTGCCTCTTCTTATTCCCGTAACAGCCGCACACCTCCTGAAAATCCACCATCATATCTATATCGAGCCCGCTATTAGCCTGAATACAGAAATGAAACCTGGCTCATGGGCCGTTCTATCTGATTTCATAAATGGTCATTCAGTATCCCCACTCGATGGACAAAATCACTGGCTTGAAAATTCTTACCCGGACTTAAATGAAGCACTGTCCCAAGAACAAAACTCTCATATTATTAATAATTTACACAAAGTGGGCATCCAAACCAGACTGTGCACTTATCTATCGATTCCCGGATATCATCTATGCACCGCTGCAGAAGTAAAAAATGCGGCCAGTGAAGCTGATATCCTTGGACATAACCTTGTAATGGAAATTATCCTTGCTTATGCTATGGGATGTCAAGTGTCAGCCTGCGTCCTCATTACCGGACAAATCGCGGTAGGACATCAACGGAAAATAAACCGCAAAGACATCCTGGAAACATGCAAATTCTGCTCCCAACAATTTATGCGCGGACTCGCTCTGATTTGCTCCGATTATTTTTCCTATCAACAAAATCCCCCCCAACCAGTGTTGCCAAATGTAGAAACCGATGAAATTCTGCATAAAAATTTTACGATAAAAGCCAACAAACCCTTGAAATTAAAATTAAAGATAAAGTAAAAATAACCATTAACACTATATACAAGTATGTTTTACCGCATTTTAAGAAAGCATACGCTATATGCAATAAAACACAGCATAGGATCTATCTATTTTAACCCCAGACATATAAATAGATCCGGCATTAAAATTCATTCCTTTTTTAAAAAAAGCAAAAAAGTGCTCCAAATCGTTTGTATTCTATAAAATAGACGCTAAATTGAGTCTTGTCGATATGAAAAGCCAGCAAGAGTTTACATTTAGGTTTTGTTCAAAAAGCTTCCTGTTTTATTTCTCTTCTTTCGTTTTGTATCTACGATAGTAAATTGGGTCATCGGATAGTGACCTCTTTCCACAATTGGACTTTGGAAAGTCAAAAAAGAAAGTCCAGCGCCTTAGTTTTGGAGAAAAAGATGGGCAAGAATTTGTATGTAGGTAATTTGAGCTATTCTATCACAGACCCCGAGCTGGAAGAATTGTTCACCGAATTCGGTAAAGTTGACAGCGCTCGCGTTATCAGTGATCGTGATTCAGGTCGTAGTAAAGGATTTGGTTTCGTTGAAATGGCCGATGACACCGAAGCTCAAGCAGCTATTGATGGCTTGAACGGCAAAGACAACAATGGCCGTGCTTTGACCGTTAATGAAGCAAGACCTCGTGAACCCCGCACCAGTCATGGTGGCGGCGGTGGCGGTTTCCGCCCTCGTAGTGGTGGTATGGACAAGCGCTACTAAGCACTAGTCTAACAGACAAAAAAGACTCTTTCATTTATTTGAAGGGGTCTTTTTTTTTGGGGTCTTTTTTTTGGCGAGCCATGCAGAAAATACCCAAAAACACGCCGAATGATAAGCATGAAGTGTTCTTTAACTCTAAAAAGCGAGAAAACACTGTTATTCTGATCTTTAAGCAGTGAATAATCACAAGGCCAATGACTCCAACAGCAATTTTACAATTTTTTATTTCTTCCCCCCAAAGGTAACGATCTAAATTATATTATTATCAACAACAATAGATCTATAATATAGAAGACATCATGGTTCGATTTAAAAACAACAAACAGATGGAAACATTTCTGCAAAATGCAGAGAAACGCGCACGCGGCGAAAAGGTTTCTCCTGATCCTATCCCCAAAATGCCCCTTCTGCTGCATTCAAGCACAAAGTCTGAAGAGACACTTCAAACCATGATGCAACATCAGCAATACCGCGTTCTTGGAATCGATACTGCACTGCGCAAAACGGGGTGGGGGATTCTCGACTGTGCCGGCAAAAAGGTTACAGCCGTTGATTGTGGCGCTGTTATCAACAAACCGAAAGCATCACTCTGCGAATGCCTCTCCCGTTTGCATGGCGCCGCCCGTGAGTTACTGGAACATTATAAACCGGATATCATTTCAATTGAAGGCGGCTTCTACTGCAAAAATGTGCATACATCTACGATCTTAGGCACTGCACGCGGCGCAGTTCTTGGCTATATCGCCGAAAAAGGTCTCCCAATATATGAGTATGCGCCACGCTATGTAAAACAAATCGTATGTGGATTCGGCAATGCCAGCAAACAACAAGTTGCTATGATGATCTCTCAAATCCTAAAAATACACATCGACCAACTTTCGGATGACTCTACAGATGCCCTCGCTCTAGCATACTGCCATACCCAAAATCAAATGCGAAACTCGTTAGATTCCTCCAATCACCAGATATAATCCATCCCCAAAACAACCGATGTTTGAAATCAAAACGACGCACGGCCGTGCGCCGCTACGAGAAAATTTTCAAAATAACGTGATGTTCGAATTAACCATAAAAAGGTCGCGAAAACAACCAATGTTGGAAATTAAAAACGACGCACGTCCGTGCGCCGCTACGAGAAAATTTTCAAAATAACGTGATGTTCGAATTAACCATAAAGACGTCGCGAACACAACCAATGTTGGAAATTAAAAACGACGCATGTCCGTGCGCCGCTACAAGAAAATTTTCAAAATAACGTGATGTTCGAATTAACCATAAAAAGGTCGCAAAAACAACCAATGTTGGAAATTAAAAACGACGTGATGTTCGAATTAACCATAAAGACGTCGCTGTATCCATGGGAGACGCATGAAAATGATTAACAACACCCTTTTTAATAGAAAAATTGGAATCGCATGAATGACGAATGAATCGATTCTTCTCTCTTCTGTTTCATTCGTTAAATTAGTTAAATTGTATCTTTTACCTGTTTTCTTGTGGTTTCGACCATAAAAAAACGCGGTCATACCTGCCCATACGCTTAGATTTGGATTCCTCGAAACGTCGTTTTAGGCGATATGACCGTTACCGTGCAGTGCAATTATTGTCACATTTGCCATCATGGGGGAAATTCCCCATTTTACAAGATTGACTTTTGCACGCACACATTTTACAATATAGCGGAAAATGGAGAATTACCATGTTAAACAAACAAATAATCTGGGTTGGTATTGATGTTGGTAAAAAAGAATCTGTTTGTTCCATAGACTGGCATGATAATCAGGAAATATCAGACAATAATAATCTGATATCTCTGCCAATTAAAAGCATCGCTAATACATCAGAAGGCGTAAAACTGCTTTTCGATTGGCTAAAAGCAAACAAAAAGGACATTGAGGAACAAATACATCCGCAGTGCAAGGTCGTATACCAATTTGTAATGAAACCTACTGGATATTATTCAAATCGTCTAATCAAATATCTTAAGGCAAAGGAAAAAGACGTTTATATCGCCGTAATCAATCCAGCGAAGATGCCTGCATTCAAGATGCTTATTAATGTCAAAACCAAAACGGGCAAACTGGATGCCCAGTGTCTGGCCAGATTAGGATCCATACAGAAACCAAAAGCCAGATATGAAATGCCAAAAGACTATGCAGGT
>JBAYAV010000142.1:0-7439 GCA_041669565.1 Lentisphaeria bacterium | reverse complement strand
AATTATGAAGTGCTGCTCAAGGGCGACAGGCTACCTTATACCCAAATCGGGATGATTACAAGTTGACAGGCGGATGTAGTAACCGAGATAGCTGCGTTTTTGCGTATGATTCTTTGTTGTTGACGAACTCGTCGAATGAAAATTTTTCCTCCGAATTGCAAAACGTCAAATCCATGCTAATTTTTCCTTGTATCTGAATCTCCTTTTTTTGATTGGTTTGGTAACTTCATCAAAATAAGGATTCAGATGCACTTTGTCAAATATTTACTCCTATCACAAAATTTCACACATTATCAAATTTTCATAAAACGTTGGAGGATCTTCAATATTTTTATACCATCACAAAATCATTGTATCGCTTTTTTAAAATACGTAAAACAAAACAGCATAAAAAGAACAATCGCGGCAATAAAAAAATAAATGGTTCTGATATAAAGCGTCGAACTAGACAATATGCCACAAACAACGGCGATGCTCAAACCGATTGTAGTATAAAATTTCGGAATTTTTATATCTGGAAAAACCCGTTTTATTGCACAAAACATTAAAATATTAACCAGAATAAATCCCGAGACAGTTCCGATCGCTGCGCCAATCATGCCCACGAAAGGTACAAGACTAAGATTAATAATAATATCAACTGGAATTCCCAACATCAGCAGTAGATTCGCCTTTTTAACACGCCCAATTCCATTCAAAATGCCATAAAAAAAGAACACCAATGCATTCAATAATGCGCCGGGGCCAAGAATGCATAACGCACCATACGCAGCTACATAACGCTTTGTAAATAACAGGACGATTATTTCGCGTGAGAATGACACAAAGAAAATCACGCCGCCCCAAAACATAAATGAAAAGAAAATTAGAACGATATTAAATAAAGAAGATATTTCCTTCATTTGTTTTGTTTCCCAAAGCGAGACAATAATCGGCATAATCAAGTTAGCCGCGAGGGTAATTGGCGCGATAATCAAGCTGATAGACATCGCGATATTATAAATTCCAGCAGTCTCCACCCCCATAGTATGAGTTAATAAAAGGATATCAATTGAATTCATCGCGGTTATCGCGATATTTCCAAGGGCGAACCACTTGCTTAATTTGAGGAGTTCCAGAATAGATTCCGTATGGCATTTTTTCACATCACGGCCTAAAAATTTCCGATAACGAAACAAAATCAGAGCACAAATGATAAAAATACCGATGAAACCACCACCGATATAAAAACACGATATTGAAAAAAAGTTATGCCCGCGGACAAGAAAAATTCCAACCATCGCAGTAAAATAGAAAGAAAAATTTAATAAATTCATCCAAATAAAATACTTCAGGCCATTCAGCACTGCCATTAAAAATAAAAGCAACTGATAACTAATGCAATAAAAACAAATTATTTTATAAACCTGAATACCCGCCGGATATTTGTAATAATAAAGACACAAGTACCGAGATAATAAAATAAATATCCCGCATATTATAATTGAAGAAATAGATTTCAATAAGAAAATTTTCAGAAATAAATTCCATGCATTGTTTTTTTTCTTTTGCGCAAGTAATTGCGCCATTCTTAACATTATGGCATTATTCATACCAAAATCGGCCAAGGCCGCTACCAGGAGAAATAGGTTAATCGCGCTGTAAAGAATCCCAAATTGAGCAGGCTCAAGGGTACAAGCCAAATAGCGGCGCGTTAAATAATTACAAATCCCCATCGCTGTTGAGATCACAAGCGTTACAAATACACCTTTTGCAAAGATATTAGCTGCTTTCATAAAAATAGTATACTCAATTCAAAAATTCTGCAAGATTATAAAGACGCGCCAATAAGGACGCAACCGGCTTCGGCCAAAATTTACAAAAAAAAGTCAAGTCATCTTTTCGACGAGAGCCATTATTGTACGTTAAAGTAGTTCCACTATCGTCGTGAATTCTGCGTAATAACAACCGTTTTTTAGAAAAGAGAAACGCGCCGTCATATTGTGCTAAGCGCAGCCATGCCTCCCAATCAAGATTTACTTTTACCTCAGAATCAAATTCAAAATCACCGATAAGTTCCTTGTTAAACATTACGGATGGGCAACAAATAGGATTCCCTAATCCCAAATAATAAAAACGAAGTTTTTTAGAATAAATGGCATGCTTTAAAAAATAGGGCAACAACAAAATATCTTTCATTAAAAGCAATGGGTGATATTTTAATCGTTTTCCATTTGTATAATTAAAGCATCGGCAAAATTCCATCACGGCGTTCGGTTGTTTTTCAGCCAATTCCACCATTTGCAAAGTATAATCCGGCAAATAGAGATCATCCTGATGCGCGAGAGTCACGTATTTAGTATCTGCCTGCGCGTATGCATAGCTCCAATTAACAGCAGATTCGGCTAATTCAACATCCAAATTAATTCGATAATCAATTCCATACTTCAGACATAGATTTTTTAAAAAGTCATTAGGAGACGATGTCGCTATCATTATTTTAGAATGATAGCTCTGATTTAGTAATGATTTCACCGTATCTTCTATAAAAGGAGATTCCTTCCATGCTGAAATAACAAAAGTATGAAGATTTTTTTTTAGTTCCATTGTTAATATATTTCCAGTTGTTTTTTATGCTTTATTCTTGGTTTTTATAATCAGTACATGCCCAAAGACACAGTGGATCTTCATTCTATTACTGATAAATCATAATATTACGAATTGCAAAGAATGTATTTTTTTTATCCGGTTTTGCCGTAATATGAAGAGTCGTAGTCCCTGCCGGCAATTGGTACACAATATTTTGCCAACGAAGTGTCATATAATATAGCGGAATATTTTCGTGATGGCCATTTACAGTCAACACTGCATTATTATTATAAATTATTGTAGGGATAATACAAATTACCTGTTTCAAAAAATCTATATTCTCAAGTTTTATCGTTGCGATATTCGTAACAGCCGTTGTTTTACAAATAAATTCCCGTTTATTCGGAAATTTTTTCCAATTTTTGAGATCTCGTTCTTCATCCCCAATTTGAAAAGGAAAGAATTCTTTTAGTTTTTTTTCAAAATCTTTTTTCTGATTGAAATATTGTATGTCTTTGTTTGGTTTATCAAAAATTACTATATTTTTTTTACCAACCACTATTTTTTGATAATTATCCATAACTTGTAAATCATTCCAATACAAAGAAGTCAAAGCGTGTTTTATTCCCATTTGTAAAACAACAACTTTGCGTCCTTTTAAATATTTTTCAGGCTTCGCGAATATATTTTGAATAATAGCAATCATAGGGCCATTACCAAGTATCATATAATAGTAGGGCTTATATAATATTTTAGAAGCAAGCACGCTGGGAAATGATGGATACAAATTAGTCATTGGAGTTCTAATATACGAATTTCCCAATATAAGAATCTCACTATTTTCATCAATTAGATTTCGTTTCCCCGCGTACGAAACACTTAAGCAATTATAGCTTGTATTTGCTTTGTTTTTTCCAATATCACAATCTTCCGGAAAGAAGTACCTCTTATACTTTTTATAAATATGAGACGATTGAATAAATGAAAGTTTTTTAAAATCCAGATTTTTAGGCAAATGATAACGTCCCAGCCGTTTTGCCACAAGGGTTGCCATAACATCCTGACAATTATCCGATGGATGACCATTTCGGGGATAAAAGAATGTCCATGGATATTTTGAATAATTTTGAATCATTTCATCGGAAGCATAAATGGCCTCGATTCCTATTTCAGACAACTGTTTTACAATTATTGCTGTTTGAAAATCAGGAACCTTCCGAAATTCCGGATTCATCACCCGTGCAGAGATATCAAATAAATCAGGAACAAAAGAAACAATCAGCTGCACGCCATTGTTTTCTAACACTTTTTTTAAAGAACGTAACGCTGCCAATTTTTCTTTGGGCAAATATTGGATGTCTTTAATGAAGGTATAATTAACGGGAAGCGACCAAAAAGAACCATTTATATTCCGCCATACATAATCTTTCTTTTTTTGGTAGACTCTATTATATCCGTGTGGATCTTTTGCTTTATTCTTTTTCCAGGCGGCATCAAATTGTTGATTTAATTCATCCTTTTTTAACTTAAAATCAGACAACAATACATCCATCTTTTTTAAATCGTTCGCTATCGCTTTCTTTTGACAAACCGCTAATTCTTTTGCTATTGGCGGATTAATATGCCGTTCAAAAATCGACGTATAACTGCTAAGACTATCTAAAAAGGTAAGACCTGAATAACAATTATTCGTGTTCTTAAAATTTTTAATTTTCACCACTGATTTTACATAATAATTATCCAAGTTAAATAATGCGAGATCATCCACTTGCTGTGTTACTTTTTCTTTGTCCGATAGATTTTCATAAGGAATTATAACGCAGCGTACTTTATCGCCGACTTGTAAAGAATTACTATCTAACACATGATAATCTTTAAATCCTTCCATTATTAATGATAATTCTTTTTTGCATTGATCGCCAACAATAATAGAATTTCCCTTAAAATGTGCGGTATACCGACAATTAGGATAGTCAGATTCTTTCGGATCCGGCAATTTCGAACGATCGATAATTTCACCTGTCACGATCGTTATTTCAGGGACAACTTTTCGGTAAACTCTAAAGCAATTAAATTTCACATCGCCTTGAACTGTAATGATCGGATTAATATATTGATATTCACTCTCTGCTTTAATATCTAAAGTATATATTTTATTTTTCATATTGGGCCGCATTTTAATCGTTTGCAATAAATGCCGTCCGGAATGGATATTTCCGCTATTATTTATTCCAAATTCAACGATAGCGTTTTTAATGTTAGAGACATTCGATAGGTTCAATTCAAAATGATAATCGTAGTTTAATACTTTTATACCTAAACCAATTAATGCAAATTTACCCAAAGGGCTTGCCGGTGTTTTTATCGTAAAACTATGTTTGGTATTAGATGCTAACGCAATTGGAGGATATTTATTCCAACAAATACTCCAATACCGTGGTAATAATATTTTTTCTAGATCCGTTTTATTTAGATTTAATTTGTTAATATGAGATAATGCCGAATCAGGGATCGTTTTTAAATAATATTTATTAAAGTCATCCTCAAAAAATAATTCACCATATATTTCTAATTTTTTATTATGCTTCATAACATAGGATGTATATATTATTAAAGTCGTAATGAAAAGCATTAAAATTATAAAAGAAATAGCCGTCTTTTTTTTACTCATTTTCATTTTTGTGTTATTTCCTTCAATGTTCTTGTAAAATAATAAGAAGTAATATAAAACATTAATTCTTATTTAAAATTTTATACTCTAAAAAAAGGAAAAAAAAGAATTAAATTATAATTATATGCCTCTTTCCAAGGGATCTTATGAAAAGATTCAACTATATTACTTCAATGAATACTATTTTAACTCATAATAAAAAAATATAACTATGATTAATATTGCCTTAGCCACAGATCGAAATTACTTAAATTATGCTCTGGTTACAACTGCATCCATACTTTATAATACAAAAAAAGATACTATCTGTCTTTATGTCCTACAGGAAGGACTCAATGAAAAGGATCTTAACAAATTTCGGGCATTATCAAAAATCAGGCCCTTTGAGCTCAAACCCTTGAAAATTTCAACAGCTTTTTTTAAGGACTGGCCGGCGATGCGCTGGAGCATCTCCGCTTATTATCGATTAATTCTTCCTGACTTGTTACCCAATACGAAAAAACTTATTTATCTTGACTGTGATTTGCTCGTTTTAGATGACATTTCTAAACTTTGGAATATTGATCTCGGCAATGCTTTTTGTGCTGCCGCAGCCACACGAGTATCCCCACAGCATAAAATCCAACTTGGATTATCAGAGTATTATCATTATTTTAATTCTGGGGTTATGGTCTATAACCTGCGAAAAATGGCGCAAGAAAATCATCCCAAACGCTTCATCGAGCTTTATCATCAATATGCGGATAAACTTAAATATCCCGATCAAGATATTCTTAATATTTGTTATCAAGACAACTACTATAAATTACCGCTACGCTGGAACCTGATAAATTCCGTCTATCGCAATCCGCCTACCGAATCTTTATATCGTACTCCAGAAACAAAAGAGGCATTACAGCATCCGGGTATCGTTCATTTCACCGGAACGCATAAACCATGGCGACTTCTAAAAACCACCCATCATCCCTATGCCTTTTGTTTTCGATATTTTGCTACGATGTGTAATTTACCGGTATCATTACAAATAAAACTGATGATAAAAGCCATGACAACGGGGTATCTAAAATCACCGAAAAAAGAAGTTCCTTGGGATAAAACGATTATAAATCACGCGATTCTGAAATAAAAACTTAGGGCCTTCTTTCGATTTAAGTAATGCGTCAGTGAAACTGGGTAAGCCAATAGCGTAATTATATTTCAAGTTGTATAGACATAGTGCTGCCTGGTCTTCTGTTTCAATATAATTTTGGTGGCAAAAATTGGTATATATCAGCTTTTTTATCCTTACCTTTTGCGCGGAGTACATCACATATGAATTGGTAAGGGTCACCTCCACGTATTTTCACTGTTCCGAGCACACTGCTGAGCACTTGTCTGGCTTTTAGTCCTTTTTTCCCTTGGGTTCCAAAGCTCGTTTTTCTTATTATTACAAGCGAACGCACTCTTCTTTCAGCAAATTATGCTGATATGAGCATAATTTGCTGAACAAGTGCGCGTAAAACATCCAGATATGCCATTAAAGGTTCATCCTCATATGTTCCGCAGAACCAGAGCCACAAATCTTTACCAGAATGATGTCGAACTTGAACTTGTTTCAAGAATATTGGGACATTCTTCAACGCAGACTACTCGAATCTATGCCAAGCCATCATTGGAAATGCTGAAAAAAGCCATGGAGAAAAGCAGTGGCTGTTTTTTTGACGCAACGCCAATATGGCCTGATAACGAAGAAGAACTGGCAAAGATCTGCGGTTTACGGTAAAAAGTTTATCCTCATCTTTTATGATGAAAAAACAAGAAACACGCAATAAATCATAAAAGATGAGGATAAAAATATCCTGCGCATAAGGCCGGTTATGCTCATATGAGCATAACCGGCGGAAAATACCATCCGCCCCTGGGCACTGGGACGGAAAAACTGGTTGTTTGTCGGCAATGAAAATGGCGGCGAAATGGCAGCGGTTATCAACAGCCTGGTGGCCACCTGCAAAGACAATGCAGTCGACTTTGAAGCCTGGCTGACTGATATTCTGCCAAGACTGGCAAAAACCGGCATGGCGGATATCGATACGCTGCTGCCCCATCTTTGGAAAACGGAGCAGAGCTGATTCCCTGAAAGAACCTGGAAATGGCCGGTGTGACGTTGCAACGTCGCTGCCGGCCATTTCCTTTTTCCAGAACTTACTATAAATGCCAGGTT
>JBAYAV010000141.1:0-7514 GCA_041669565.1 Lentisphaeria bacterium | reverse complement strand
TTTTTTATTGTTTAAATGCGTCATCGAACGCTCTTTCCGAGGTTGGAAAATCAATTTGTGGAACAAGTTTGAGGGCATCTAAGGTGCCGTATTCGCGATCGATTCCGGAACCTTCTCATTCAACAGAGAGCGGGCCGTCATCGTGAATGCGGTTTCATTCGCGTATGATTTCTTCAAAATCAGCGCAGATTTTCTTGTTATTCTTTGCGAAAAGAAAAGACTTCCTTTCCTAAAAAATTTGTTTGCCTAAAATCTCGCTTGTTTGTATTTCGGGGCGGGGACTTTGCTTTTCCAGTATTTTTGAAAGATTGTCTTTTTTGTCTTTTTGTGTTTGGTTGCGTTTCTTCCAAAAAAAGATCGGTAGGAAAAAAAGACTGAGCCGTTGATTTCTTCTCGCTTTGTGTTATAGCGAAGTTGATTGGGAAGCTCATCGGGAGACCAGTCTTTGCTGTCCATGCGATAGGCGCCTTGCCCAATATATAAATGGACATTGCTGCCTTTGACAGCCTTGCTCCACCAGTCTGCCAAGCAGGCATAAGCAGCAATGTTATGTGAAAATTTCCAGTAGAGCTGTGGTACAATATAATCGACTAAGTTGTGATCAATCCAGTATTTGGAATCTGCGTATTGTTGAAAATAGGACTGTCCGCCGGCCGTTAAGGAGCCTTCCGGTTTCGAAGTCTTGTTGGCCCAAATTCCAAAAGGACTAATGCCAAAGGCAATATAATGAAAGCGGTGTTCATTTAGTTCGCTCAGCAGTTGATGAATGCTGGAAACCATCTGGTTGATGTTATCGCGGCGCCAGGATTCTAATGTCAAATGCTGCGGATTGAATTGCTGAAAGCTTTCGGCATCGAACTGATCATTGTCTTTGTAGAGATAAAAGTAGTCATCAAAATGAATGCCGTCGACAGGGAAATTCAAGGCAATTTCACGAATAGTGTCTAGAATATATTTCTGTACTGTGGGGTTTCCGGGGTCGAGCAAAAGTGAGTATCGCCCGTTATGATGATCGGCTTCCAATACACATTCGGGGTGAAGCTGGGCAAAGTTGTTTGGGGCTAGTGTTTTGAGGTAGTCTTCTTTGCGTTTTTTCTGGTTGGAGGTTACGCGGTATGGATTCAGCCAGGCGTGAAATTCGATGCCGTGATTATGGGCCTGGCGAATCATATAATCCAGCGGCTCGAATCCAGGGATGTCACGGCCTTCTTTGCCCGTTAAATAACGGGACCATGGATTGAGTTTGGAGGAGTAAAAAGCATCACATTTTGTTCGTATTTGGAAAAAGACGGCATTGAAGTTGTTCTTTTCCAAGTTACAGATTATTTTGCAATAATCTTTCTTGAAAGCTTTTTCTGTTTTATGTTGGGCAAAGTCAATATTCCAAACCGTGGAAACCCAGATGCCGCGCATTTCTTGTGGTTTTGCGATATAATGGATCGGAATTTGAACTTTTTTATCGGAAAATTTTCCGGCATAACAAACAGGGGTGCCATTTTTGGCATCGATCAATATTGTTTGATTTGAATTTTTTTTACAGGAAGTTGCCATAAAAATAAAAAAAGTTAAAAAGATAAAAAAAAAGTATTTAAATTGGTTTTTGGAAAATAAAAGAGTCATTCGAAATTGCAATATAAAGCAAAAAGATTATAGTAAGCTTTTTACGGAATAAAGGGTGAGTATTTAATATTATTTTATTAATAAAATTGCTTCTGAAACGTAATACTTACAATATAGCTGGAGAGATTACAAATGTCAAATATTTATCAGTTTGCTGCCGCTACTCCGAGTTTAAAAGTTGGAAACCCTGATTTTAATGCAAAAAAGATATTAGATCTTTTTAATAAAGCATTTAAGGAAAAAGTAGCACTCGTTGTTTTTCCGGAATTATCGCTAACTGGTGCCAGTTGCGGAGATCTTTTTTTTCAACAAATATTGGCGGATGAAGCCCTGAAGGGGTTGCAGCAAATTATTATGGCAACGGCTCGCCATAGCAATATTCTTGTTGTAGGGCTGCCGATTTCGGTTCGAAATAGACTTTACAATGCATCTGTGGTTTTGCAAAAAGGCACGATTTATGCCGCAATTGTAAAAACAGCGTTTGCAAATTCATCATCGTTTCATGAAAAAAGATATTTTTGTAGTGATGTTTCGGAAAATGCCACGGTTGAGATATTGGGACAGACGGTTCCTGTTTTAACGCAGGCTACATTTCGCGTTCCGGGAACAACAGCTACAGAAAAAGGGTTTTCTTTTGGCATCGAAATTGGTTCGGAGGGGCAGGGATTGTTCGCGCCGGCTCACGTGCTGGTTGAAAATGGCGCGCAGGTGATTTGTAATCCAAGCGCAGAATGCGCGATTGCCGGAAAGTTAAAGAAGAAGGAAAACCAGATTGTGGCATTATCCGCGCAGTATACAGGTGCTTATATTCATGCGGGCGCTGGCGTCGATGAGTCTACAAGTGCTGGTGTCTTTACCGGCCAAAGTATTATTGCGGTTGATGGTGATATCCTGGCTAAAAATACGCCCCTCTGCCGGAAGCCCAGTCTTGAAATCGCTGCAGTAAGCTTGGCGCGGCTTGATTATGAACGCCGTCATAATGGGGACTGTAATCAGTCTGCCCCAAATGATGATGTTCCAGAAATTCTTTTAGATGCGGTTCCGGAAGCTACCGATTACTCTACTTTCGGGTTAAAAAAATTCCCGTTTATTCCGGAAGATGCCCAGGAATGTAAACAATACTGTAAAGAAATCTTTCAAATGCAGGGGGTTGGCTTGGCGCGCCGGATGGAAATTTCCCATTCAAAAAAATTGGTGTTGGGAATTTCCGGCGGATTGGATTCTACACTGACCTTTCTTGCTTGCATAAAGTGCTGCGATCTTTTGGGGTTGCCGCATGATACGGTTTGCGCGATTACGATGCCCGGCGCCGGAACAACGGACCGTACGCTGAAAAATGCCTGTGAGCTGATTCAAAAAATGGGCGCAGAATTGCGAACGATCAGTATTGTCACGGCAGTGAAGTCTCATTTTGCCGATATTAGCCATGATCCTGAAAATCATAATGTGGTTTATAAAAATGCGCAGGCGCGGGAGCGTACATAAATTTTGATGGATGTCGCCAATGAAATGCAGGGAATTGTGATTGGGACGAGTGATCTTTCTGAGGTGGCGCTAGGTTGGAGCACTTATAATGGCGATCATATGGCGATGTATGAAGTGAACTCAACGGTTCCAAAAACTCTGATGCGGAGCATCGTTCGCCTTTATGCAAAAGAACAACCCAAAGAGCTTGCCGATATTTTGCTGGATGTGGTGGATACTCCAGTTTCACCAGAATTATTGCCGGGAGCACAGCATACCGAAAAACTATTGGGCCGTTATATGCTGCATGATTTCTTCCTTTACTATTTTATTTACTATGGTGAAACACCAAGCGAATTATTTAAATTTGCAAAATATGTGTTTGCCGATGAATGTACCGAAGAACAAATTAAAAAAGCACTGCGACTCTTTGTGGAGCGTTTTTTCACGCAGCAGTTTAAGAAAAATTGTACCCCCGATGGAATTAAAACAACGGATATCTCTCTCGCTCCATCGGAATGGCAAATGCCATCCGATGTGGATTGTGAAGCGTGGCTGAAAAACAGCGATCAATAATCCGCTGGCTGATTGCAGTAAATCATAAATCTTTTGTTTGTTGGACGATCTCTGATAAACAAAAGATTTTTTTTTGAAAAGTTAAATCGTGTTTTTGAATTTAATCTTACTTCGCATTATATTGAATGAAAACTATAAAAAATAAAAAAAGGATGGAGAACGGACTTATGGTGCCGCATGTTTTCGAAAAAGTTTTAGTCGCGTCGGGGCATTTTCTTCGTTTGGAATCGTTGTCTTATGTGGATGCGTATGAAAAAAAACGCAAATGGGAGTGCGTGCAGCGTGTGAATAATACAGATGCGGCAGCAATGATTGCAACGATTAAACAAACAGGCCAATTCCTTTTTGCAAAACAATTCCGTCCGCCACTGGATGGCTTCACAATCGAATTTCCCGCAGGACTGATTGATCCGGGAGAATCAATTGCAGAAACAGCCATTCGGGAATTGAAGGAAGAAACAGGCTATGTAGGAACTATTGATTGGATTGCCCCGGCATCGGTGAGCTCGGCAGGTGTTTCCGCTGAAAAGGTCTCGAATGTCTACATGACAGTCGATTTGGACGCACCGGAAAATGTGCATCCTGAAACTGATTTTAAAGGCGGCGAAGATATTGAGCTGTTTTGTCTGAAAAAAGAAGAACTCGCGGATTTTTTTCATGCGCAGATTGCCGCCGGCGCAGTACTGGACAGTCGTGTGACGACTTGGGGTGGTGCGCAGGGGTTGCGTTGGGACTGATAGACTCGGCTGGATCGGAAACGAAGGTCGACTGATGGGGGCGGATTTGGGACTGCATGATTGAATGTTATGAGTGTTAAATCCGCTTTTTTGTTTTAAATGATGTGACTTGAATGAATTTCTGGGGGTCCAAAAAATCCCGTATTTGCAAGAATACGGATGCTGGATTTTTATATTAAGAAAACGTAAGATCACGTATAAGTTTTCTTTTTTCGAGCATATCTGATCAGCAATATTTATATTAATTCATACTTTATTGTAATAGAAACATAAGTTTTTTTGTTTCTGGCGGAAATTTTCTAAAAACATGATCTAAAATAAACAACCAATGTTGTTCCAATAAAAAAGGTAGTGTTTTTTTAAAAGGTCTCTTTTATGTATTAGGTTTTTTACGTGCATCGATATATTTGTTCGGTCTTGATAATTTAAAAATACTTTTGCGTTCTTTTGCGATTCAATTTATTTTTTATGAAAGATTTTACTGCTGATAATCAACCCCCTGTTGTCATGGAGATTAAAATAAAACATTTGTGCATTCGGTGGTATTTCGGCGGTTATTTTTTTTGTGTTTGTGTTTGTGTTTATTGTGGCATTTATGGTAATCCAGTTGTTTTTGGCGTTGCACTTTTGTGGGTCGGCTTTCGTATAAAGAAAATCGGCTTTTACGATTTTTGTTTCTGATTGATAAAATACTCGGGCAATATTCGGGGATTGCAGATCTTGGGAAAGAATAGCGGGCAGAGGGGTACTCTTCTTCGTGATCTGATTTGCAAAAACATAAATTTCTTCGGGAGAACAGCCGGCAGAAAAACTGTGTGGCATGTCTTCAAGAAGATGTAACCATACAGGGCTTTTTACTAGATCGTATGATTTTTCCAGTGCGGATAATGGATAATAGGAATCACGGGTTCCGGTAAGCCAGAAAATGGGCATGTTTAATTGTGAGAGATAGTGCGCAGGATCAAAATGCTGACACCATTGTTTGAGGTTTCCTTCGTTATTCCACCTTTGAGAGTTTTCAGTAAGGAAACCGCAGCCGTAACTGGAAATAACGAATGCATAACGCGAATCCAGCGATGCTTCAATGCAAGCTAAATATCCGCCCCATGAAATTCCGGCAATTCCTATTTTTTTGTTGTCAACTTGGGCAAAGCTTGCAAGGAGACTGTGAGCTTGGCTTAGCGCGTTGACCGCATAGTTCGGCCACTGTTCTTCTAATGGCTCCTTTTTGCTGAATTGAGCAAAGCTTGCTTCGTAGCCATAGGGGCCGCCGTCGGGCATGCGTGTCCATGTCATTTTTTCATGGTCTTGAACAGGTCTAGGGAGGCAACCGTTTAGGTCGATCGCAATTGCGGCATAGCCCTGTTGGTTCCATTTTTGAATCCAGGATGCGTTAGCAGTTCCGCCTTCGCCGTGGACAAGAACGATTCCTGGGAGCATTTTGCCGTGGATCTCGTTAGGGATGCCGATGAGGGCAAAGACTCTTGTGGGTCTTCCATGGTATTTTGGCCCTGAAAAATAAAGAGCTTTTTGTCCTTTCAGCGTTCGGATATAGGATGTTGTTTTATAGTTCGGGCGAAATGTAATATAGTTCGGGCAGATGGTTATTTTTTCAATTGCATTACTGCACTGGCAGCAAAGCATCCCCAAAAAGAGAAGGTGGATAAAATTTATTTTCATTTCTTTTTCTGCATTTCTTTTCAATTTTTTGATACGGATGCGGTTGAGACTTGAGTGATTCCTGAACATGGTTGTTGATTCGTTAAAATATAATATAACATATCGCTTCTTTTTTTGTTTCGAAAAATTTTCTAAACAGAATCGTTAAGGTGTACGCATGGATTGGCTTTTTGTTTTAGGGTTCTAAATTTGTGGTTAAAAAGGCAAGACTTTTGCCAATCTTCTCTTCATTATTATTTAGTTTTATTATATTAAAGAAACAACAATAAAAATGATACTTTTTTTACGGAATTATTAATTATTTATATGCCATCAACCAATGTGCCAGTTTTATCGGTAAAGAATCTACAAATACAGTTCAACCATGTGCCTGTGGTTCGGGGGGTGTCGTTTGATCTTTATCCAGGCGAAATTTTTGCGCTTGTGGGCGAATCGGGCTCTGGTAAATCTGTGACTGCGTTGAGCATTATGGGATTGCTGAATTCTATTCCGGGAGCCGCTGTTCAGGGGACAATCACTTTTAATCAACAAAATTTGGTGAATTGCTCCGAAGAAAGTTATCAGAAGCTTCGGGGAAATCATATCTCAATGATTTTTCAGGAGCCGATGACTGCGCTGAACCCCGTTTTTTCAATTGGATTTCAAATTGCCGAGGTGCTGAAAAAACACCAGCATCAAAAAGGAAAAGAACTCTATGCGGATATTATTGAATTATTGCAGTTTGTTGGAATCCCATCACCAGAGCAATGTTATAAAAACTATCCGCACCAGCTGTCGGGGGGAATGCGCCAGCGCGTGATGATCGCAATTGCGTTGGCATGCCGGCCGCAGCTGCTGATTGCCGATGAACCGACAACCGCATTGGATGTGACCGTTCAAGCGCAAATCATGAAACTGATTGATTCTTTGCGTAAAAAATATAACACGGCCGTTTTGTTCATTACCCATAATTTGGCGCTTATTTCACAGTATGCCGATCAGTGCGTAGTTATGTATTCGGGGTGTATGATGGAACAGGCACCGGCAAATCTTTTTTTTACTGCACCGCGTCATCCTTATACAAAAATGCTTTTGCAGGCTATGCCGCAAAATGCAATGAAGGGCACAAAACTCATGGCAATAGATGGTGTGGTTCCAGGACCAGAATGTGAATTGCCCGGATGCCGGTTTGCATCTCGCTGCCCACTGGCAATGCCGATTTGCCGAAAAAAAAGGCCAGCAATGCGTCAGATAGGCGAAAATCATTTTGCGTGCTGCCACTGTTTGGAGTCGGTGCTGTCCGATTTATTGAAAAAAGATGCGGCGCCGACTGCGGTGCCGGAGTTCGAAAAAAAAGAGCCGTTGCTATGTGTGGAGGATCTTCAAGTCGAGTTTCCTATTTGCAAAGGGCTGTTTAAAAGGAAAATCGGTGCGGTAAAAGCGGTGAATCATATTGAT
>JBAYAV010000140.1:0-7540 GCA_041669565.1 Lentisphaeria bacterium | reverse complement strand
TTCTTCGAATATAGTTGGCGGGATACGAAGATCAGCGCAAATAGACGAAATAGGTTCGCCGTCCTGGAAATGGCGTGTGATCGCCTGAACTTTAAGATTGGTTTGGTACTTTAATTTTGGCATCATTTTGTTCCTCATAATTGGTGCGATTAGCTTAATATAATCGCCGTTAAACAAAACTGTCAAAATTTCGTTTCACTCATGGGCAGAACAATACGACTTCCATATTATTCGTTTTACGGATATCTATTTTTTTTACAGCTAATACTTTTTGTGGGTCGCTTTCGGAAAAGATTTCGCATTTTAATTTTGAATAAGGACGTCTTTTTTTAGAATTTATATGTATATTGGCAATGATTTGGTTTTGAGGGTACCAAGTCGTAATTGTACTAATGGAAGACGTTTGGAGATCTTCTTTTAAGCAAACATTGTCATACCAAGTTGTCGTTTTGTCGTTTCTTAAATAAACAATCAATTTTACGGTTTTAGGGTCCGTGACAAATGAATAACGAAACTGTTTCCAATCTGAATTAGCACTAAAATCTTTGGATAAATATTGGCATTTATTTCCCTCGTTGTCCATGGTTATAATACTGCATGAAATGTCCCCGTCTACGCTCACGCGTGTATTTGTTTTTGCGTAAAAACTAAGTGTTAAACTTTTTGATCCTGTGAAAAGAATGTCTTGCTTAAGTAAAATATTATCTTTGCCAGAGAGCCATTTGATTTTAGCACACGATTTGTCTTCGTAAGCATTCCCGTCAATTGTAAAACTCGCTTTTCCTGTCGGCGTGGACCATTCCCTTAACTCCCATGATTTTTCCCCTAATTCAAATCCTGGGTTTGTTAATAAATTGGGCGAGGTTTTGCAGAATACACTCATGCAAAATAAACATAATAATAAGATTGTTCTATTCATTGTTCCTATTCATCTTTTGGTGAATTCGTAAAATTAAAAATTAGTATCGGTCCCATTTGTTGGAGGCAGCTTTTAAGGTTGATCCCCAGCCTAATTCTTCCACGTGGGTTGCACTGGCATGCCCATCTCCCCATAAACAATTTGCAGATCCACTGTGAATGTTGTAAATACTGCCGTAACCAGTATATAATCTGTTAACATCAAGAACATTGTACATCCCCCTGTACGCTCCGAAAGAATCACCGCTGGCGACATACGCAGAATCTCCTAAAATAAAAGTGTCACTGGGTTGTTTTATCTCAATATTTTTACACGATTTTGATTGGTCCGGAAGACCATATCGACCAGAACCGCCAATGTGAAGATAGTTGTAGCCGTAGTGCATAAAACCGTACTCATGAAGTCCTATTTTAGGAAAATGGGACGGACATTCCAATAATGGAATTTTATGATCTACACTAAAACCACCATACATAACATTTAGTACGCATCCCCACATCCTGCCACGTTGCCAAGATGGCGCAGCCGTGTCCATATTCGGATTTAACCCGTAATACTGAATATAATAGCCATCAAAATCAGTTTGATATAATAGAAGCATTGTTCCATATTGTTTGACATTTGACATGCAACTAATTGCCTTTGCTTTCTCTTTTGCTTTGCTTAATGCTGGTAACAGCATGCTGGCAAGAATTGCTATTATTGCAATTACGACTAAAAGCTCGATAAGTGTAAAACTTCTTATTTTTTTCATAATTTAAAACATTCCTTCTCTTTATGATTTTATGGAATAGACTTGAAAATTGTTTCTAATTACATTATAATACTTTAAATACAAAAGTGCAATAATAGGATTGTGCTAAAAATAGTACTATTGTCATATTTAATAAAATAGTTTAAGAAACAAAATAAAGAGCTTTTGTTCCATGAAAACGAAAAAAGAACAAATTTTAGATTCTTTCAATTTGGTTTTAAATCAGAAAATTGAAAGAGTTTTATTAGTTCCTCCTTTAGAAGAAAAAGTATTCCTTCATGGAGGAATAAGTAATATTCATGGAATCCCGCGTCTTTTAGCGAGCTTGAAAGGAAATCAAGTAGTAACTTATTATAAAAATGGAAAAATACAAAATCAAAAATTTTCAGAAAAGACGTGGTATTATTGCACCGCAAATGGTTATCTTTATCATGATGGTAAAAAGAATTGCCCGACCGAGAATATTTCAATAAGTTATTATGGAAAACATATTCGAGTTATGCATATCTTTTATGATGGGATCCATAGACCTCCGACTCAGAATGATGTTTTCTATCATGTTAATCATGCGATTTGTTCAGCGGGAAAAAAAGTTATAGCTACTCTGGATGAATTGACATTGGACTCGGATTATACTGAAGCAGCTATTTATTTGATGAAAGCATTACTGCAAATTACAATTGAAGAAATTGAAAAATCGGTCGAATTTTCAGAAAAAAATAATACTAAAAATTCTGCGAGTAGTCTATGGGTTATGATCAGTACCTATATTCGGGAACATTGCTCAGACAATATCAATCGCGAAACAGTCGCTCAGCATTTTAAGCTTTCGCCGGGATATATTTCACATTTGTTTCACATTTTCTCCAATACTAATTTTAGCAATACATTACAAATGTTTCGTTTTGATTATGCGACAAAGCTACTTCGGGAATCCCAGCTCACTATCGATGAAATTTGTTTTGAAAGCGGTTTTAATTATTCGTCTTATTTTATTCGACGTTTTAAAAAAAATTATAATATGACACCTCTTTCTTATCGTAAAAAAATTTGTAAAAAAGAAATATAATTTAGACTATTACTTTTTTAGTTCTGATAGAATTACAGAAGCAACCGGCCTTCGTCATTCTAGCGGGATGACGAAGGCCGGTATCATGAATATTATATTTTAAAGATCGATTGCCTAGAGGGGGGGATGGTTTTCTAAAAGGGGTGTTTTATGAAACTGTTAAGTCTGTTCATACGGAGAGCCCTTTTTTATAATAATTTGGCGGCCCAAAGCAATCCGCGCAGTGTTAACAATTGTGCCGACTCATTTTGTTCAAAGTCTTTTGCTGTATGGCCGAGTGAGCAGTAAAAAACGCGTCCTTTGTCATAGTGGCGTTTCCAGGCAACCGGCATCACGGTACCGGCTATCCATGAGGCATATTCGCCTGAAAAAGTGGTCGTTGCAAGAACTTCATTATTGGGATCAGTATGCAGGTAATAATGCTCGGTATCCGTCATGTCAAAATCGGAAATACCGGTTGTAATTGCATCTTTTTTTACGATATTGACCGAGTATTTTGGAATAATACCGCCGGGGTGTGCAACCCATTGCCCGCCGACCATAAATTGGTATTCCGTGTTTTCCCGGAAAGAGTCTCCGGCACCGCCATGCCATCCGCCGAATCCTACGCCGGATGCAATGGCTTCCAACAGCCCCTTTTCTTGTTCGGGAGTAATTTTGGCCATGGTCCATACAGGAATAATGAGGTCATATCTTTTTAGTTTTTCGCTGTCTGCAAAGGGCTCTAAGGAATCGCTTATGTCGACTTTGCAGCCGTGTGCTGTCAGTAGTTTTGCAAATAAATTTGCGGTCTGTTCTGGTTCGTGGCCGGGCCATCCGCCCCAGGTAATAAATACTTTTTTACACATTTTAGTCTCCTAATTGGCCTTGTTTTAAGTTTGTGGGTAATGCGGCCGGGCGGTCGCAGGTGCTTTCTATTTTGATGAATTTATGCTTTTTGCCGGAATCCAGCAGTGAGAGCATAACATCGAGCACGTGGTATGCTAATTTGCCGCTGCAGCGCGCCGGAGTGGAACTTGATAAAGACCTCGCTAAATCCGCAAGACCGATGCTTCGCATATTGTCAGTGTAGCCGTGCGTTAATTTTACTGGCGCCCAGTCAGCAAGCCATGGCTGAAATATTTTAACTTCACCGCCGAAATTGTTTGGATCCGGCACCCGGAGGCTTCCTTCCGTTCCATGCAGTTCGATGGGAGGAATCGTGTGCTTCCAAACATCAAAACTGGTGACTAATGTAATAATGGCACCCGATACAAATTTCAGCGTTCCAGCGATATGGGTATCAACCCCGACATCGAGGATTTGTCCTGCGGTGCTTGGAGCTGAACAGCAGCGCTGGTTCATTGCTCTTGACGTAAATGCGCAGACTTCTTCGACGGGACCGAGCATGTTTACCAGCGTAGTGATGTAGTAGGGGCCCATATCGAGCAGCGGCCCGCCGCCCTGTTGATAATAAAATCCGGGGGCTGGGTGCCAAGATTCATGTCCATGGCACATCATAAAGGCTGTGCCGGAGACGACGGTGCCGATTTTTCCGTCATCAATCAGTTTACGGCAGGTCTGCTGTCCGCCGCCCAAGAATGTATCGGGTGCACTGCCGGTTATCAATTTTTTGGATTGGGCTAATGTCAGTACTTTTTTAGCGTCTTCGCGGTTTAATCCGAAAGGCTTTTCCGAATGTGAAATTTTTCCGCTTTCCAGAATCATGGTATTTATTTTAGTATGGAGTAGCGGTGTGGTTAAATTCAGCACAATATCGATTTCGGGGTCTTTCAGCAGTTCTTTTGCGTTGGCTGCGATTTGGTATCCGAATGTGGCGGCTTGAGCATTGGCTTTTTCTTTATCAAGATCTGTTACTTTAGTAATTTGAAAAATCTGTTCAAATGTTTTTGATGCTTTGAAGTAGGCGGAAGATATATTTCCGCATCCGATAACGCCGACTTTTTTCATTGTTTTATTCCTTTTTTGTTCGAGTGGATATTTTCTTTTTCCATCGTTGATAATTGGGTTCGTTTTTGGTTATATAATGGAGCGTTGGAAAGTATTGGAGCTGTTGTAGAAATAATTTTGCAGAATTTATGGGACAGAGAAGAAAAGGATTCTTGGGTAACGGCATTTATGGCGCGGAAAGCAGCGCCGAGACTGGCGGAATCTGAGCTCTGTATCGTTTCAATCTGCGCTTGAAAAACATCGGCTAGAATCTGTTGAAAGCCGGTACTTTTGGAAGCGCCGCCGGTTAAGCGGATATGGGAAAAAGTCTGCTTTTGCCATGCGGAATGCAGGCACATGCTTAGCGCTTGAGTTTCAAGAAGGGCCCTTATTTTTTCGGCGTTTGTCGCGTTTATGAAGTTCTTCCTTATTCCGGGAATTAATACAAGCGGCGTATTTTCAGCTTCAAAATAGGGTAATAAGAGCTTCCCGTTATTGCCGGGTATTGTTTCGGACGCAAAATCCTGATCGAAATATTTCCATGAACACCCGCATTCATTCTTTATTTTTTCTCTTGCCAGCGAGCCATTTGTAAAACAAATCAGGCTCATAAATCCGCTCGCGCAATCGGCAAAAACATGACCGCATCCCTGGGGGTCGGTTGTGAATTTAGCCATAGGGGCAAAAAAAGTGTCGCTGGTGCCAAGACTGATTCCAGCCGTGCCGGGAGCACAGGCGCCGATGCCGATCAGACTGTTGGGGTTATCGCCAGACCAGGCGATGACTGGAATTCCAGGGGTAAGGTGGTATTTGCTGAAGTAGCTGCATAATCCTCCCACAATGGTGTTGGATGGCACTACGTCTGGTAATTTAGAGAGGAGATTTGGAGCGGTGAAATTTGCTATCTTTTGATTCCATGTGAGGGTATTTAGGTCGAATAGATTCATGCCGGAGGCATCGGCATAATCGATGGGGGCGTCTGCGCCGCATAGGACGGAGCAAAGGAACGAGCTGACGAGATGGATTTTTGTTGTTTGGGCATACTTTTCGGGGGCTATTTTTGCGAATTTTCGGATTTGCGGACCGGTAAAGCGTTCGATGGCGGAACTACCGGTAGTATTCCGTAGCATTTTTGCGCCGAATTCAGTGATTAATTCTTGGCATTCTGCCGAAGTGGAATGATCCATCCAAATCGGTGCTGTTTTTCGGGAGAGGATATCTGCAGCCTGTTCGCTTAGTTTTTTATCTTTTCTCCAGTCCGGGATTTTTTCTTTCAGATAGACGGAACCATGCTGCTGCCCAGAGCCGGAAATACCTTTTATTTCAGAGAGATCAATTCCGGATACGGCTAATTTTTGCAAGCCCAATTCCAGGGCGTCCAGCCACATAAGGGGATTCGAATGCTTGATCAGCGGGTTGGTGTTTTCTAAGAACCCGTGGGGGGAGGCGTATTCCGGAAGATCTTCGCCAAAATTTATATGAATATTGGCTACAACCCCTTTTTGAGAATCTACGACCAGATATTTTATGCCTTGCGTGCTGCTGTCAATGCCTAAGAATAACATGCTTTATCCTTTATTTTTAAAAATTTACAGGTTGCAAATTTGGCGTATGCTTTCCAAATCTGCCGAAGATTGCGAAAGGCCGGGCTTTGGCGCTTTGATCCTTTCGGCTAGAGTTACGGCAATATCCAAGGCTTCGGTACAGTCAACGATGAATTGCTTGCGACAGGCAATTTGTTTCATCGGATCACTTTCGGCGCGAAGCATATGACAATCATACTCAAGAATACCTTCCCAGTCGCAATCTTTTAATGCTTTCAACATAAAAGCGGTTTCTTTTAGCCCTTCTGGACCAATTAAGGGCGGAAAATCATTATCAAATTGTCCTTTAATTTGACAGCCGAAATGCAAAAATTTAAGCTTGTTCATGCTACACAAATACGAAACTGCCACGCAGGAGTTCAAGAGGCACATGCTTTCGTGTTGTAATAATTCTGGATTAACGCCCCAAAAGTCCGGCTTCTGTAAGTGCCCGTAAATAAAGCCGACTGCATGCCCGCTGGTGGGAAGAAACATCTGGCCGCGCGGTTCATTGGGTTTTGGCTCAATTGTGGCGCCGATATAATTGGTCATCTTCTTCTCTGTAATATAATCTGTTACATGATTTAACCCATCCGCCAGCCATTTGTATATCTTTTTCCATTGGGTGACCGCTGGTACTTCAAACCCATCCCGGGCGACCCAGTATGTGTAGTATCGAACATTCATGAATTGCCCGATACGAAGGGTGCGCTCAACCTTTTTTGCGGCAAGTGCGCGAATGTTCGGATCGGGGTTGGCTAGTCCACCATCGCGAAAAAGGGAATTGCCATGTAAATTGCAGGTTGCCATGTTTCGCTTGATATTGGCTTGGTCGAGAATTTTTTTAATTTTGCAAAGCTTTTGAGAGACATCGCTCTTTGGATCGAGGTCATCTTCGGGGTGTTCTGGATCCCATGGTACGAGATCATCATCATGGAAAGAAGTGTATTCAATAAGTCCTTTTCGAGCCGCATCCGCAAGGATTTCGGCGACCTCTATGGAATCGATCTTTTCCAAAACGGCGGATCCAAATGGATCTGCCAACGTATTTCCGACGCACCAGAAGGGCATTGAACGGGCACTGACACAGCCTTTTTTATAACTCATAGTAACTCCTTTATAATTAGATGATATTATAAATATATTATGGGGGTATAAAGTTGGGGGTGACCAATTTTCAAATAACACTATATGTAGTATATTAGTGTCATGGCTGATTATCCAAACACATCAAAAGAGTTTCAAGTGCAGTTTGTTACAGAAGAAGATTGTGTAAAGTATCTGTT
>JBAYAV010000139.1:0-7560 GCA_041669565.1 Lentisphaeria bacterium | reverse complement strand
CCGATAATTGCTCCTCCGGAATGGTGATTTCATTCGGATTCTTTAACGCGACACCCATAATAAAAACACGATATAACATTGAAAGAAAATAAAATACCGTAAGAAAAAGATTCGTCCACAATAATTCCAAACGCCAATAAAAAAAGCCCACGCAAAGGAAAGACATCACACCGAAAACTAACGCCACCTTCTGCCAACGGCATAAAGACACCACCGCCTGTGGAAACCCCCGCGGTGAAAAATGTTTTTTTTGCTCTGAATTCATTCTTTTCCTGTCTCTGTCATTCTCGACTCTTTGAACCACCGATTAAAAAAAACTCTTACATAATTGGATAATATTCGTTCCGTCTCAGGAGAAAAACCATCAAAGACAAGAGACAATTTTCCGTCCTTTTGCAAAAATGATGTTCCACGTTCGCGCTTCACAGCAGAAGAGGCATCGATCACCCGAAGCCCCCATTTCCAGCCGAGTTCCTTGATATAAAGCGCCTCCAAACGGCTTAACATTGCAGATATAGCAAACGAATCGAACGTGCAGTCCGGCAAGGTAATCAACACCGGCTCAATCCCATGACTCAAAAAGTACTGAATCATAAATTGCATTTTTTTAAACCGCAGGCGTTGCTTCTCCAATGTTAAGGAACGGCCAAAGTCAAAATTAAGAATCACAATATCCGGCCGCATGCTCGCCATTGCATTACACCACTTCCAATCCGCTTGTTCAACCAAATTTCCAGGCTGCTTTTCCATAAATATTTTTTCTATTTGGAACGAACTGTTTTGCAGCCCTTTCTCAATAAAAGAAGAATACCCTCTCCTTGAATCTGGGATAAAATAACCAATACGCCAAGGGGCCTTCTTGACTGTTTTCTTCAAAAAATGATTTTTCCCAAATAATGCGTCTGAATGATACAGCATCAATACCCGATCCAAGCCACAATACAGAAAAGACCCCTCCGCATGAACATTCTTCAGCGACGATTCCGGCAATAATATACGCATCCGAGACGCAGAAAAAATTTTCTGTGTTCCAAACCATGCAGACAATTCAAGCACCGCCGTTTTTGGAGGCCATTGAACCGAAAAAGGCATCACGGTCTCCCCATTATAGGGCAAAACAAACTCTGCGATGGATGCACCATTAGCATCAAAACCACCCACCATAAATCTTAGATTTTTCTGCAATGCGCTGGAAATGTCCGGTGATATATGGAAAACGATCTGGCCAATAAATTTTTCATCGGATGCCATTATTTCCGAACATTTGCCCCATTCCAATGTTCCATGGAACTCCAATTTGCGTTGCCATTTTTGCGGAAAAGAGAGATGATAAATCTTATTATCATACGAAATTTCACTCTCCTGCAACGTAGTCAAAGGCGCTATTTGCATTTTTTGATTGAGACCCTTATTCTTTGTTTCAGTGCGCCATTTCAGAAAACTGGTTTCTAGATTATTGTTCTGCCAATGCCACGGCACTTCATCCTGTAGATTCATGGATACTTCCATATCGCTTTCAGGCGATAGTGTCCATTCTTTTGCAACATACCACGGGAGGATCGCATCCGCAAAGGAATTCCAATTCACACCATTTTTCTTTTGCTGCAACACCGGTATTTCTTCTCCCCGGTTCTGAAACACAAAATATTGCAGGCGATGGATTCCCGCTCCTACAGATATTGGTAGGCTCCAAGATTCGCCATTCGTTAAGAAAAGGCAATCCTTCCAGCCGCAAACCGGCTGTCCATCCAACAAAACAATCCAGCCGGCAGTAGAATGCCGTACCCCAAATTCAAGATTACAGTCTTCCGGTACCACAAAATTTGTATTCCAGCGCAAAAAAGCAAGTGGATTTTCGCGCCCTTCTCTCTTCTCCCACCGAAAACGCATTTCTTTTTTAGAAGGGACATCCCCAGAAAATTTTACAAATGCCGATGTCTCTTTTTTATAAAAATCCGGCAAATTGATCATTCGCAGCATTTCCGAAATAGAAAAAGCACGTGTTGTCAAACAAAGACTGCTACGCTCAAAAAAAACCGCATCGGGGAAAAAAACCGCATCGGTTGATGCAGATGCCTGAAGAGTGCATGTCAAAGGAAGATCCGATTGCTGACACGAAACCGCAAACGCTATGAACTTTTTATTTACCACAACCGCACGCGCGCGTAATTGCTCCCCTGCTGCATTCTGTACGGCGACTCCAGAATAAACACCCTGCCATTCCTTGAATACTGGGAAGACAAAATCCTTTTTATCACGCCCCGGCAAAGACATAATTTTAATAAACACCGGTTCTACAACTTTTTCGGCAGCATAAGAATAATCCGATAAAAGAAAAAAACAGCTACAAAGAAGGAAAAAGCAGCTTTTAAAAAGATTCCGTACTATATAATTCACAAAACACACCTGTAAACGATATGAAATAAAAGAAAAAGAAAACGAATACTATTTCTTTAACGTTCAGAAAAAACAATTATTGAGATTTAAAATAAGTCCAGTTGTGCGCTTTGTTTTTTTTGCTTCTGGATTGTTATCAGAAAGCTCTTAAAATTCTGATCCATCGCCAATTTTTCGATTCGATCCCAATCTGGTTCCTTACGACGAATCGTTTCAAGTCCCGCCCATTCATCCGGAAGCTCTTGATCCAAACGGACAAGACTATAATTGCGCCGCATTAAATCTTTCGATTCAATCAAAGTATCATGCAATTTCGTCTTTTTTATTTCATCCACATGTTCTATAATTCCATCAATTGTTCCATATTGATTCAATAATAATGCCGCTGTTTTCGGTCCTACCCCGCGAACCCCATTAATATTATCAGCACTATCGCCAACTAAAGCAAGATAATCAATAACTTGCGCAGGAGAGACCCCAAATTTTTTCACTACTTCATCCGTATCGGTAACTTTTAATGCATTCTTTGGACCCAGTGTTAAGACTTTCACTTTTTCATTCACTAATTGCAAAATATCTTTGTCAAACGAAAAAATCCCGACTTCCTGATCCTTGTCTCGTTCTTCCGCAATCGCAGCAAGAAGATCATCCGCTTCCAGACCCCTCTTTTCAACAAGACCCCACCCAAAAGCAGAAGCCCATTCTCTAATAATCGGCAGCTGACTCCGCAACGCATCCGGCATTGGCGGACGCTGCGCTTTATACGCCGGCAATAATTCACAACGCCGACTGCATTTTCCCAAATCATAAACAATCGCCCCAAAATCACTCTTCATCGATAATTCAAGACTCATGAATAAACGCGCCATGCCATACAACGCATTCACATCTTCTCCACGCGGATTCGTTAAATTACGAATACCATAAAACGACCGATAAATATACCCATAAGCATCCACTAATAAAATTTGATTCGATTTATAATGAAAGGACATTGTTTTTCCATTTTTTGAAAATTGACAATTGATAAATACACAGTAAATTATATACAATGAAAGACATAAAAAACAGATAAAAAGAAACAAAAAGACAAAAAGAAACAAAAATCCATGTCAAAGACAAAGAATGATGTCAATATTAAAGCCGTTGGAACAAGATTAAAACAGATCCGTTTTCTATTAAATATGCGACAAATTGAAATGGCCAAAGTTCTTAATATCAGCAACAGCCACTACTCTAAACTTGAAATCGGAATTGGCGGCATTAGCAACGGGCTACTTTTTTCGGCTAGTCAAAAATTCGGCATTACCTATGATTGGCTGGCAAACGGTGTTGGACAAACTCCCAACAGTGTCCTTGATATTAAGGATCCCCGAAAAGACACGCCATTGCCCCATTGCCATTCCCTCCTGCAAGAGGATGACTTTATTGAAAAAATCCTGCTGGAAGCAAATCGTGAAGATTTAAAAAATTTATCGATCCAAATCAGCAAAACACTCCATATCACTTATGAACATGCTCTAGCCATGACCATTAAAGAATCTCTGCGCAACCCCAACCAAGAACAAACAACAGAATCATAATGCCCTACAAACACAAACAGTACTCTATACCATAAACGACAAACACAATTTATTCAACCTGAATGTTTCATAAATACTGAAAGATTATATAAAAAGCTCACAAATTTTGGCACAGAACCAAATTTTGTGAGCTTCTTTTTCCAATCAATAAACCTGAAAACAAACAATATTTCGAACAAACACGATTGTCCACATCAGATACCGCCTACAGCAATCCCGCCGTTTCCGGAAAACCGGCCATAATATTCATATTCTGAATAGCCTGCCCCGATGCGCCCTTCGTTAAATTATCAATAGCGCTACTGAGGATAATCCGATTGGTACGCGCATCATAAGCGCAACCAATTTCACACATATTAGTCATCGTTACATGCTTCGTATCCGCCAATTGTCCACCATCCAAAACACGAACAAAGCGTTCCGAATCGTAGGCATTGTGCAGGCATTTCAATACCACTGCAGCATCCACGCCATTCTTTGCATACATCAGTACACAAGAATGAATACCACGATTTACGGGAATAAGATGCGGAATAAAATTCATTACAATTTTTGGAACGCCGGCAACCACAGCTAATTCCTGCTCTATTTCCGGTAAATGACGATGCCCTACTACGCCGTAAGGCTTTACACTCTCATTGCATTCCGGGAAAATATAGGGCGCAGCTACTTTACGACCGGCCCCGGTAACACCACTTAAACAAATCGCCTCAATGCCCGTATTCTCAACAAGGCCATCCCGCAACAGCGGCGAAGCCGGCAAAAGAATACTGGTGGGATAACAACCCGCACACGCTACAAGACGCGCCTTCGCAATTTGTTTGCGATAAAGCTCCGGTTGACCATAAACAGCTTCTTTTAACAACCCCGGCGCCGGATGCGTTACATTATAATATTCTGTATAGATTTCTTTATCGCGCAAACGGAAGTCGGCACTAATATCAATCACTTTCACTCCGCGTTCCAACAGTGGCTCAGCAAATTCAGACGCCAACCCGTGCGGCAAAGCCAAAAAGGCGTAATCCGCCTTGGCAGCAATATCATCCACATCCGGCATTGTAAAAGGAATCTTACATTCCATATAGCGCGGAAAAACCTCACCGGCTGTTTTTCCAGCATTTTTTCGGGATGTAATGCACGTCAATTCCACGTCTGGATGCACCAACAAAAGTCTTAATAATTCTTCGCCCGAATAACCGGACGCGCCGACAATCGCAACACGAGTCTTACCCATAACAAAATCCTATTCAATTCGTTCCCTAAAAAAAAGCCGGATGTCAAAGAAAAGATCTTTGAAATCCGGTAATAAAACAATCTGAACGTTCGGAAAACTTTAACGTTTACTGAACTGGAAGCGCTTACGTGCACCAGGTTGACCGGGTTTGTTACGCTCTTTCTCACGCTGATCGCGTGTAAGAAAACCAGCGGGCTTCAAAACAGCTCGCAACGCGGCATCCGATAACTCTAATGCGCGGGAAATACCATGACGAAGCGCACCAGCTTGACCAATGATACCGCCGCCTTTAATATTTGCAATAATATCAAATTCACCATCTTTGCCCGTGAGCTTCAACGGCTGTTTAATATAATCACGGATTGCTTCGGTCGGGAAATAATCCTCGAAAGAGCGTTTGTTAATTATTATTTTACCACTACCGGCAAACATACGAACACGGGCGCTGGCAGATTTACGCCGACCCACGGTCTGTAATACTTCTTTAGGTTCTGACATTTTCTATATTCCTCACGATGCCCTGTAAATTTGGCTCTTGTTTTTTTCGATTATTTTAACACGAGTGTTTCTGCATTCTGCGCAGCAAACTTATGTTCCGGACCCGATCCTGCAAATACTTTCAATTTGCGGAACTGCTCACGACCAAGAATACCTTTGGGCATCATCCCCCATACCGCGTCTGTAACAAGACGAGTTGGATTTTTTTCGCGAATCACATCTGCCATCACACGCTTTAAACCGCCCATATAACCGGAATAATTCTGATACTCTTTTTTCGTATCTTTATTACCGGTCATAACGACCTTTTCAGCATTTATGACAACAACATAATCACCGCAATCCAAATGAGGAGTATATGTAGCTTTGTTCTTTCCGCGCAAAATATTCGCAATTTGCACGGCGGCACGTCCTAACACCAGTTTATCGGCATCAATGATGTACCACTTACGTTCGATTTCATTTACTTTTGGCAAAAACGTCTTCATTATCCGACTATTACCTTACTTATTAAAGGGTTAAACTTCTCTATCGCAAGCAAAATGCACAACGACAGTTCAATACTATACAACATCTATCATAATTTACAACTAAATATAAATATATTTTCAGGATAAAAAGAACGGGCGTTCGCACAATAAAAAAGCCGCCTCTTCACGTCGTTTCTAAAAAAATATTTCAAAAAACTATTTTTAAATTTTACTTTTTTAAAACATTATTTTTCTTTATAAATTGCAATTTATAAAGAAAAAACTATATTAATTTTTAACAAAACTTTCCAGTTTATGAAACGTATTATCCGAGAGGAAATGGGAAAAAAATGCAAAAAATTAATGTAACAATTTGGAATGAAGGCCGACACGAAAAAGAAATCGAAGCAGTTCGAAAAATTTACCCCAATGGCATCCACGAGGCGTTAGCAGACGGATTAAAAGCCAATGACCTTGTTATTCATACAGGAACATTAGATGACCCAGATCAAGGCTTGCCAGATTCTCTCCTAAATAAAACCGATGTTCTCATTTGGTGGGGACATTGCGCTCACAAAGAAGTCAAAGACGAATTAGTAACCAAAATCAAAAAACGCATTTTAGAAGGCATGGGACTCATTGTACTGCATTCTGGCCACTTTTCAAAAATTCACCAAGCGATAACAGGGTGCTCCTGCTCACTTAAATGGCGCGATGTCGGCGAAAAAGAGCGCCTATGGAATATCGCGCCAACCCATCCGATTACGCAAGGAATTGGCGAAAGTTTCGTACTTCAACACGAAGAAATGTATGGGGAACGTTTTGACATTCCAGAAGAAGCAAAAGTAATCTTCCTGGGATGGTTCGAAGGCGGCAATGTTTTCCGCAGCGGCTATACCATTCATCGCGGTTACGGAAAAGTATTCTACTTTCAACCCGGTCATGAAGCGTATCCTATTTATTACGACAAAAATATTCTTACCATTTTAGGGAATGCCATCCGCTGGGCAAAGCCGGTGTTTTTCCGCGAAATGGACGCCCCATGCGCGGATCCTCTGGAAAAAATATACACTCCCAACCCCAACAAAGGCAAAGACTCTACTGCTGTTCTACAAAATGCGGACGGCAGTAATAAATAATTGATTGGAGATTCCTTCCATTAAAGATAAAAAAATCGGGTATAGACGTCGCCAAGACAAACGATGTTTCAAATCAAAAAACGACGCACGGCCGTGCGTCGCTACGAGAAAATCTTCAAAATAACGTGATCTTTGAAAGAAGGACAAAAACGTCGCCAAGACAAACGATGTTTCAAATCAAAAAACGACGCACGTCCGTGCGCCGCTACGAGAAAATTATCAAAATAACGTGATGTTTG
>JBAYAV010000138.1:0-7562 GCA_041669565.1 Lentisphaeria bacterium | reverse complement strand
GACAAACAAATGCGCTTGGATCTCTGGGATCAGGAAAGCCGATTTTTCGCCCCCTTATGCGATTTCAGTGACCTGATCGGCAAGACATCCTTTCAGACTCCAACCCCCGAAAAGCCCGTCTTCTCCGCCCATCAATGCGAAATCTCCGAAATGGAAAAAAGGATCTGCGAGGCGAAAACAACAAATACCGCCCCCGCACAGCCAGAAATTACAATCTCAACAATCCAAGAAAACAAGAGCGGCAATATCGTTCACCAAAACCAGTCCTTCCGTTTTTCGGAATGCCCGACACTGGAATATGAACTCAATGACTTAAAACAGAATAATGCGGCCTTCGACGTTCTTGTAATCGGCGGCGGAACCGCTGGCGCTTCCGCTACCATTGCTGCCGCACGGCAAAATGCCAAAACACTCTGCATCGAAAACTTAAATGTCCTCGGCGGAGTTTCCACCGCGGGGCGCATCGGCAACTACTGGTATGGTAATCGCGTTGGTTTTACCGAAGAGATGGACCAAGGCATTCTCAAAATGGGGCACCTTCCAGAAGAGCACAAACACACCCCAAAAAACACCTACAAAGAATGGAAGCCTGCCTGGCTTTTGCAAACCGCCGACAACGCCGGCGCCGACATCCTTTTTAACAGCATGGTCATCGCCGCTATCACGAAAAACGAAAATCAGGTCTGCGGAAGTCTTGTAGCATCGCCCTACGGCATTGCCACCTTTACCGCCAACACCGTCATTGACGCCACCGGAAACGCCGACCTCGTAGCTGCCGCCGGAGGAGAATGCTTCCCATTAGTCGATAAAGAGCCCGTTATTCAGGGAGCCGGACTTCCCGAAAATAAACTCACTTCCAATTACAGTAACTCAGATTACCAATTTATCTGCGACAGCGATGTCCTGGATGCGACCCTCGCATTTACCTTTGCGCATAAGAAATTTGAAAATGATTTTGACATCGCATCCATTTTGGACACGCGGGAACGCCGACGCATCATAGGCGATATCATTCTTCAGCCACAGGATTTCTTTTCGCACCGCGAATATGAAGACACCATCGTTATTGCCACCAGCAATTTTGACACGCATGGTTCGATTGTTCATCCGATGTTCTTACTGAAACACACCGAAGAAACGCCCTACTTTGCAAATGTGCCTTTCCGAGCGCTGCTTCCCCGTAATCTCACGGGAATTCTAGCAACGGGGTTGGCCGTGAGCGCCCACCGAGATTGCCTGCCGCTAATCCGTATGCAACCCGATGTACAAAATCAGGGCTATGCCGCCGGACTTGCCGCAGCCTTGGCGTTAAACAGCGTCGGCAATTACCGCACAATTGATATTCGCGCACTGCAAAAGCTTCTCATTAAACATCAGATCCTCCCGCAATCCATTTTGCAGCAAATCGATGCCCCGGGTAAAATTGCGGAAGATGACACCCATTTTGAATTGGCATCCATTTTCCTGCATCCAGAAGAATCCCGCCAAAGACTCCATGTCCAATATGAAGAAAAAGCCGATTTAAAAACGGCGCATATTCTTGCCTTTTTAGGCGACGACATCGGCCGCGCTCTGCTAACGCAAAAGATTGCCGACACGCCGTGGGACGATGGCTGGAACTATCGCGGAATGGGCCAGTTCGGGCCCTGCGTCAGCCCGCTGGACAGTATTATTCTTGCTTGGACCAATGTCGGTGGCGAACGCGGACTGATGCCCGTAAAACTACCAGGCTTGCATTTTACCTCCGAGTTTTCCCATATACGGGTTGTGTGCCTGTCTTTTATCGCACATCCTGAAATCGACGCCGTACCAGAATTATCCAGACTGCTGGAAGAATCCGGACCATGTCGTGCAGTGATAAATATGAAAGATGTTCTGCAATATAAAGATAAAGAACGCAACGATACAACCATCCGCAATGATCAGCTGAAACAACTCTATCTTGCAAAAGCCCTGCACGCCTGTAAACCGGATGACGTGATGGCCCAAAAAATACTGGACGCCTATGCCAAATCCAAGATGGCGTATTTTGCCATCTTTGCACAAAAATAGGCCAATGCAACGGGGGATTTTTACAAGCAATACATTTTTTTTATTCATCCCATGCGTCCATCCTTCTCATATAAATCAATAATAATACATAAGCCATAAAAAATGACATCAAAAAAACAACCCATTATTTACGTCTCGGGGCATCGGAACCCGGATATTGACAGCCTGGCATCAGCCTATGCGCTGGCAGAATTGCGAAATCGGCAAAAATTAGGCGATGTGCATGCACTCTGTCCCGGAATTTTTCCGGAGCGCGCAGCCTATCTTTTCAAACGCTTTCATTGTCCAATGCCGGAATGCCGGAATGACATCTACCTCAAGATTGGGGATATCATGGATAAAAATCCACCCGTCATTATGGCTGGCACCTCTCTGCTGGACGCCGTCGCCCGTTTAAACGAAAACGGTCCAGCACGCATGGCCGTCATTAACCAGGAAAAACAATTTCTCGGTATGCTCAGTCCGCTCACCCTTCTTTCTGAATTGTTAAATATATCCGATAATACAAGCGGAAGCTTTACCAGCCGGAAAATCAAGAGCACGCTTCCGCTCATCATGACGGTCATCAAAGCCGAGGCTCTTACCGAATGTTTTACTACTGAGCTTCGTCCCTTTGAGGTCTATGTTGCGGCAATGGGGCTAGACAGCTTCAATTCCCACATTCCGGAAGCCAATGAGAATCTGATCATTATTGTAGGAGATCGTCCGGAAATTCATCTCCGGGCTTTACAGCGCGGCATCAAAATTATGATTATCACCGGTGATCGTCCCATGGATCCGCTAATTTTAAAAGAGGCCGCAGAGCAAAAAGTCACCATTTTACGAACCGCATTTGATTCTGCTACGGTTATTCGGCGGCTAAAATTCAGCGTGCCCGTTGAATTCAGCAAATTCAGTGATCTGCTTCTACACCTCACCCCACATGAAAAAGTACGGGACTGGCGTTATAAAATTATCAACAATCCCGAGGATGTTATTCCTGTTACCGATAAAGACAACATCTTCCGCGGAACCATTTTAAAACGATATATCACATCGGATCCGCCGCCATTTAAAATGATTTTAGTAGACCATAATGAAATAGAGCAAAGTCTTCCTGGGGTAGCGGATCTTCCCGTTATCGAAGTTGTAGACCATCACCGCATTGCGATGCCGCCGACCGCGACGCCGATTAAATACACCGCTGACGCGGTCGGCAGCACTTGTACGCTGGTTGCCTCGATGTTTCGGACTGCCGGCGAGAGTATCAATCCAGACACTGCGGGGCTGTTGCTCGGCGGTATTATTGCCGACACCCTCAATTTAAAATCGCCGACCGCGGTTTCCTTTGATTTAACGATGTACAAATGGCTGGAAAAATTATCCGGCGTCAAGGGTGATGACTTAATGGCCGAACTCATGAAGATTGATTCGCCGTTGGCGACAAGTCCGGCAATGGAAGTTTTGAATAGCGATCGTAAAAATTATACGGATCATGGGTTAAATTTTGCATTATCTCAGGTTGAAGAGACCAACCTAGAGCTTTTGCATCAGCGCAACGATGAAATACGAAAGACCATGCTACAACAAATGGAAGAGAAGAAGCTGGATTTTTTCGCTTTATTAGCCACCGATGCAGTGCGTGGCAACTCGCAAATGATTATTGAGGGCGACAAGAATTTTATTTCGCAGTTGCCTTATGCAAAAACGGAGAGCGATATTTTTAATTTGCCGGGTGTTGTCAGCCGAAAGAAACAGCTCTTACCGCAGGTCTTGGCTATTTGTTCGGCGATTACCGCATCCTAAAAAAGCAACGCCATTCCAATACGGTTGCTAGAGAATTTTTAAGCTGTACCATTTGCAACATCTTTATTGTCCAAAAATTCAATCCCCAAGAAAGCCATACTTTCTTGGGGATTGAATTTTTATGCATAATGCATTTATACGCATCTATACAGTTGCGCTTCGATATTTATTTTTCAAGTGTCAATATTCCAAATTTAGCAGGCGAATAATGGGCACTAACGCCCGTTGGAGACCAGCAACTTGATATTCCTGTGGCATCCTGGGAACGATTACGATAAAAATTACCAGCAAGATTACCCGTGAAATTGGGATCCCTGATTCCAATACTCGCAAAAGGAATGCGGACTTCAACAATCCAGCGATTTCCTTCTTTTTTTACTTTAAT
This sequence comes from Lentisphaeria bacterium, assembly GCA_041669565.1. Taxonomy (GTDB): domain Bacteria; phylum Verrucomicrobiota; class Lentisphaeria; order Oligosphaerales; family Oligosphaeraceae; genus JBAYAV01. The sequence continues at coordinate 3,340 of JBAYAV010000138.1, read as the reverse complement.
CTCGGCATCGCTATTCCATTTTGGATCTCGCCCAGCAGCATTTAAAACCTTTCCATCAAAAACGAAACCATTAGAATTTATAACGAGCTGATAGCATTCCGCGCGTTTAGATTCATCTGGGCAGAGAAAAATTTCGATACTGTCATCGGTCCAAATAGCGCCATCATCATTCCTTATTATTTTTTCCCGTAATTTTGTCATTTCTGGTTCAAAGCAGATAAATTTCAAATATAAGAATTTCCGATCATATTGAGTATAAAACCAAGTTTTAGGAACATAATCAGCGCCATTTTTATCTAAAAATTTAACGGGTTTCACCTTTGCAAAAAGTTTTTCGCTATTTTTATGAGGTTGAATTGCCACTTTTTGGATCCCAATATTGGATAATCTCGTGATGCGTTTCGCTCCCGCGGCAAATTCTTTCTGAATTAATTCAACGCGTTTGTGATAAATCGAGTCCTTCGGTGCGACATCCAGGCCTTGTTTCAACAGGGCATTCAGTTCACCAATAAAAGCAGGCGTAAAAACATCACCAGGCGATACATTTAAGCTCTTTTTTAAAGCTTCTGTACGGATTTTTTGTGCCTTCAGCCAGAAAGTACGCATTGGATCTGCTGCGGGGCCATAAAATAATTGGCAATATTCATCAATGACTGCATCAACATTCAAATTTGCATTCCAATAAAGCCGGGCAGTCACATACAAATTCAGATGCTGCATACCGGGTGTCTGCATTTTGTTGAAATTTTGATTCTGGTCCTCCGATTCAATAAATTCACCGCAATATTTCGGATTTTTGAATAAGTACTTGAGTTGTTTTTCAATATTTTCAGTCTGCACAACCGGTAGATTTGTCCAAGGAAGCCAATGATCCAGATACCAGCTCCATAAATAAACACGATCCACTTTTTTAGACCACATTTCTATTTCATGATGGAGTTTCGCTTCTTCTATTGGATTGACAAGCTTACTGCGCCAGTTACAAAACATGATTGCGACATTTGGCATGTAAGCAATTTCTTTTGGGGGGCTGCGATATTTTTCGTAAGCAAGACAGCCCACATATTTATTTGGAAAGCGCTTTGCTACTAATGCAGCCACTTTTTGCGTAAAATTCCAAATATGATAAGAGAAAATGCCTGAATCTCCCGCTTCTGGGCGGAGTTCTTTTTGACAATTTTCGCACTCGCAAATCCTCGTCAATCCGTCATTTGGAGCCAGCGGGTAGACATCTATCTGGGGATTTTTTTCAAAATATTCAATAATGTTTTTCGCCCACTGTTCGATCACCGCTGGGTTTGTCAGACAGAGATGACCATGTCCATCTGCAACACATTCAGATCCAAACGCTCGTTTGCCATCAGCCATCGCAAAATATTCCGGATGAGATTCCCTGTATTTTTGAAACCGACTATAAGAATGGATAATCATGATTGGCGCTTTGCCGCCGAAGCCAACACGACGAGCCCACAATGCGCCATCTGGATTATTCGCCAGCATTGAAAACCAAGGATAGCGATAATTCGCTTTCGGATGTCCAACAATATCTATTTTAGGAACTTTTAAATTTTCAACAGGAGTAACCACAGTTCCCAAATCACCCGGCAAATAAAACCGGACATTTCCGACCTTTCGAAGAAATTCATAAACGCCGGTCAACGTTCCGGCTTCTCCGAAGGCACACAATTTTAATTCGGCGTTATAGACTTCAACCGCGCGCCATGGATTTATAGGGCCAAGCAAGGGCTTCCCTTTGTAATCCCGCCCAAAAATCGCCAAGAAGTCATCCCCTGTTTGAATCTGATATCCCTCCGATGGAAGTTTTTCAGCATTCATACCCCGTTTTTCCAATTCGGGCGATTCACCCACAAAAATAACGGGAAATTGCGTTGCCTTCGGAACAATTTTCAGATCCGCTTTGCAGAGTTCCGCGGTAAATTTTTGGAATTCTTTGGCCGCGAGCTTTACAGAATCTGCCGCATCTGCCGCAACAACAATTTCTTTATACGGCTTTCCCGTATCATCAAGTAACGCTGCCTGAATTGAATTCACCCCTAGAACGATACAAAGAATGAATAAAAAATGAAACTTCATCGAACTATCTCCAATTTTAGTTTTTGAGAATCAACAATTACGCCCTCGGGTTTGTTTTGCCTATTACCGAATTTTTCAATCGTTCCATTACGCACACGGAAAGCAATTGTTCCATCCCCGCGATTTAACGCCGCATTTACCATTTTTGTAACATCAATAAAATGCATTATTTCAGTCTTTTTATCAACAAATAGATTGACAACCGAAAAAACATCATTCGAAATAAAATCCATATTAAAAATAGGAGAGTGCTCTGTTTTAAAACACTGCAACTCAATATCATTGCCCGTTAGTACACCAAACGGCTGTAAAGGCAAAGCCAATACCGCTTCTTTGATTTTTCCCTCTTCAATATAGGAACTCAAATCAAAATGAAAAACAACGCGATCACGGCGACTCAATGCATTCGGATTCCCGACATAATTCTGCTTCGGACTCCAAAACTTTATATTCACCGAAGCACCGCCGCCAAAAGACCCCGGCTTGAGGATCGTGCCTTCATCCGACAAAGAGACGGCTTCCGGCGATTTTAATAAATATTCCTTGCCAGTTTCATCTTTGGCAAAAAGCTTTATTTCTGTCAGCCATATCCCCGATCCATACATCAATATTTTTAACACGCGAATCGGTTTCGAAGGGGCATCCCATGTTGTATTTATAGTAGCACTCGTATACTCCTTTTCCGCTGCTCTGCCAGTTACATCCGAAATACTTATTGCTTTATCCCAATTTCCTTTCCCGTCATTCCACACCACAAATTCGGTTTTTAAGGGAGCCATTTTGAGCTGATTTGGTTTTGCTGTATAGACTTCCACTCGGCTGAGAACAATACCAGCGTTTAATTCAACTAAAACCCCACAGCCATTCGAAGCCGCTTCACACTCCCATATCACACGATTCGTATTAAAGTTTACAGCACCATCAAATAGCGCAATCTTCGGATTGATTGAATTTTTAAGAGAAGGAGTTTCCAAAAAAGACCACGTAAAATCCGCAGCTTCAATAAAACTGCCCAGCATCACTGAAAAAATAAAAATATAAAAGAACTTCATTTTTTAATCCTGTGTTTTTTATTGAGCCCCGATCCACCAGATATAATCAGACACCTTTCCATATTCAAAAGTTTCAACATGGCCATCCATCAACAATACATTTCCTTTACCATTATGACGACTAACACCTACCCAACGGATCTGGAAAAAGTCCCATTCTCTTGCATAAGGACCAGTATTAAGATTATTGCCAT
>JBAYAV010000137.1:0-7580 GCA_041669565.1 Lentisphaeria bacterium | reverse complement strand
TATGATAATGAAACACCGCTTGGTTGGCACTATACCCGAATATAAATAAATTATTGTGAATATTTTTCTTCTATTTTTCAAAAGACTCTGTACGAGGATTTTTTTCCCCGTTTCTCTTTTCTCTATTTTTTTTGCTGTGGCGTGCGGGCTGTTGTTTTATCCAAAAGCCGGGAAACGCTGTCATAAGGCTGGTAAAATTTTGCTGCTGGTGCTTTTGGGCTGCTGGCTTTTTATTAGCATTACTGGGTCGTTTTGGATGGGGCTGTGGATTCGTCGGTATGAACCGCTGCATGTGCTTGATTTGCCGCAAAATACGCATTATGTTATTGCCGTTGCCGGATATGATTTCATTCCGGATCTCCGTATTCCGCCGGAATGTCGCTTTAGTGGACGTATGTTGGAGCGGCTCGCGGAATCGGTGCGAATTGCCCGTCAGATGGAATTGAAAAAGAATGATTACGAAATTGTCGTATCCACGTTTGAATATAAGGTGCCGGTTGGGTTGATTGATGCGTCTCTTTTTGCCTATTTTAACTTGGCTGGGATAAATTCGGCGAAGGTGAGTGTTATAAAGGATGCTGGCAATACTCGTCAGGAAATACGGCGTTTTGCAAAATATCGAGGCACAAAAATTCTTGTGTCGAATGCGCCTCATATTCCGCGTCTTATGCTTTTGGCACGGAAATATGACATTCCGGCAATCGCTGCACCGGCAAATTACATTAATCGTGAGAAGAAAAATCTTTTGAATATTTCTTTTTATCCAAGTGGTAAGCACGTGAATGATTTTGAGAGATTATGTTATGCGCTTCTGGGTTCGCTTGAAGTTTTACTGTTTTAATAATACGAAAGAATGGATGTTATATGAGTGTTTTTTTATATGGAATTAATCCGGCATTTGAGACAATTCGTGCTCATCGTCGGTCTCTTGTGAAGTTGTATCTTGCGAAAGGTGGCGAAAACAACCCCCGCATTAAAAAACTGAAGACCGTGGCGGATCAGCATGAGCTGAAAAACGAGTTTGTTAGTCGCGCCGATTTATTCGATCTGTGCCAGACACGGGAAAATCAGGGCGCGGTGATCGAGGTTGGCGATTTTCCGTATATGCCTTTTGCAGAAATGATTCAAGCAAATGTGCCGCGAATGATTCTGCTTGATAATATCGAGGATCCTCATAATGTTGGTGCTATCCTTCGGACCGCTGAGACGCTGGGTTGGAATTATGTTCTCTTGCCGCGACGCGGCGTGCCACTGGTTTTACCCTCGGTGGTGAAAGCATCGGCCGGCGCAAGTGAATTTCAGAATATCGCGGTGAATTGTGCGGGAAACCAGTATGTAAAAATTGCACTGGAAGAAGGCTATACGGTCGTTTCGCTGGATGGCTCTGGTAAAATTTCTCTGGAGGATATTGCGGCAAAGCATATTGAGAAATTACTCCTTGTTGTGGGGGGAGAAAACAGCGGTGTGAGTCATTTTATTCAGATGGAATCGACGTATGTTGCGGCGATCCATCAAAGCGGAAAAATCAATTCTTTGAATGCATCTGTTGCGGCGGCGTTAGCATTGTATTTGTTAGCCTAAAAAAGGCCGTAAAAAGAATGATTTTTTTTAGGCTCTTCGGATGTAAGATTATTTGGAAATAGAAGTATGCGGGATATTAATCAGATCATAAAAGAAAAATGGGCGATTATTATTGCGGTACTCTTTGTTTGTGTGGGTCTGGGACTCCTCTTGTGGGCTGTCCTTTTTAGCTATTATAAAAAACCGGAAAATGTAAATTCTCAAAAATATTGGGAGTATGGAAGTCGGTTTTCCGATAAAGATTTTCTTTTTTTGGAGGAAAACGAATGGGCGCGACTCGGGCAGAATAAAGAATCGCCTTTCCTTAGTAAAAAAATACAAGAAAAGATTGCCGGAGAACTCCAAAAAGAACAACTGCAGAATGCCCAAAAACACGACAAACAAAAAAGGATTGCGCCACAAAAAAAGAAAACAATAGCTGTTTCTGAAAAACAGCCCCTAAAAACAAAGGCTGCGGCGGCAGAAAAAAATCAAAACATATCCTCGAAGATTGTGAAACCGGCAGAATCGGCGACCCCGAAGTATCGCGCCGAAGTGCGTGTGGCGTGGTATGTTTTTTATCGACAGAATCAGAGTGGTAAGGCTGTGGCAATTGTTCGGATGAAAAACAAAGCAGGAGATGTAACCGTTTATACATTCTCTGTGGGGGAAAAAAAGGAAGGCATTACAATTTTGGGGATGTCTGAGCATATGTTGAAGATTCGTGATGCGAGCGGACGAACGCGACAGTTGGAATTGAATACGCCCGTCGGTTTAGTGACCGCAGTGCGCCTTTAATAGATCGTACGCGGAAGCGGAGAGCTTTTGCTCGTTTTGAAAAATCGTTCGATGGAGATGATTGTTGAATCTATTATAATATTGGATTGTTTGTTTAATGAAAAAATGGCTGCTCTTTTGGATCCTTGTATTTCTTTTTGCTGTTTTCTGTTTTAAGGCGAAAGATTCGTTGGACTCTTCTGCTGAAAAAAAGGAATATAAGGCAAAGATACAGCCTGTTCCTAAATCAGTAAAGCAAAATCCCGGTCTGGTTCAAAATCCTCAAAAAACGGTTCATAGTATAAAAAGAAGCACCGGCAAGGTTGCTCTGAACTCAAAAGCGAAGTCTAAAAAACCACCGATATTTGAGTTGCTGTCTAGCACGGGAAGCAAAACCCGTTTTCGTTTCCGTTTGCCAGAGTTTCAGCAGATTACTGAAAAACGCAAGAATAAAACGATGACGCGAATTCTATGCTCGGGCGGCGGATCAATCCTCCGGAGAGGGGCTCCGGCATTGCCAGTCTATGCCGTGAATATTGCGGTTCTTCCGAATAAAAAATATCATATGCGCGTTCTAAATCCTGTGTGGGAAGAACGGCTGTTGACCGATCCGCCCATCCCATCGAATGGCCCTATTTTACGGACGGATCCTATCCTTGACGCAACTCCGGATCCAGCAATCTATAATGGCACAAAGGCGTATCCGGAAAAAACAAGCCAACTTACCGAAATGGGAAAATTGCGCGGGGTGGGAAGCGTGCGGGTAAATATCTTTCCAATGCAGTATCTGCCGGATCAAAAAGAGCTTCGTATTTGTCGTAGCGTTGATGTAGTGGTGGAATGCGAAGAAGAAAATCTTGAATTGCCGGAAGTTGACCAAAATAGTGAATTTGCGGCATTGCAGTGTTCTACGTATCTAAATGGGGAAGAACTCCGCGGAGATTCTTGTGCCGATGTGGGGACTTTACTGATCCTTTACCCAAGTGGATGGACTGATAGTGTTGCTGAATTTGTATCTTGGAAAAAAGAAATAGGCTGGACGGTCCTTGAAACGGAATATTCACCGGAAGATTATAGCGATTCTTCGGCTTTGAAAGACTTTATAAAAAAAAGATATACAAGTGATGCTGTTACGCATGTCCTGCTATTGGGAGATTCCGAGAACATCCCGCCGTATCAGGAATATTCGGAAAAGATAGGCCCAGAGATGGATAAAATAGCAACCGATGTTCCGTATTCATTACTCGATGAGGAAACGACGGATGCTGATTTTTATCCGGATGTTTTCCTTTCTCGAATTACATCGAATACCGCGACTGAACTACAGGCCGTCTTAGAAAAGATGAGGTTGGCTGAAAAGGCGGATGATGTGGACTCCGATGAATGGCGTGAATATGGCGTTTTTATGGCGTCGAATGAAAGTGGTAGTACAAATATAAAAGACCGGGAATACATGGAGCTGGAGCGGCAGGAGCTTCTTGAAGCCGCAGCGTATTCAGACGTTACAACGCTCTATGACTCGGATGATAATGATGTCAGTGCCGCAGATGTGTCCGAAGTGCTGAATGAAGGGAGAACTTATTTTGCGTATCTCGGCCATGGCAGTAAAACAAGCTTTGAAACGAGCGATTTTAATACGGATAATGTGGATGCGCTGACGAATGCTAAGAGTCTTCCGCTGCTATTGACACCGGTTTGTTTGAATGGATATTTTACCGATGGGGATTGCTTGGCTGAACATTTTTTGGAAAATCTGAATGGCGGGGCTGTTGCTGTTATGGCAAGTACGGCTAGTACTTATTGGATGCCACCGATTCGGATGATTCAAAAAATGACCGATCTTATTCTCGCGGCAGATAGTCCTTCGGACGATGGGCGCTTGGCAACCCTAGGAGCCTGGAATTATAATGCTGTGCAGGCAGGAATGGATTATTATGCGGAAGATAGTACGGATATTGATGTAAATATGGAGCAAAATTATAAATTATTTTTTTTATATGAAATGCATTTGTTCGGGGATTGTAGCCAAGTCCCGCGTGTGCGGTCGCTGCATCAATTACAAGTAACCTATGATCAATCAGAGGATCTTATTTCGGGAACCGTGCGTTTTGCAGATACACAAACGGCCGTACAAAATGCGGCGGTTTGTCTTCTGATGGAAAATGATCAGCAGCAGTCAATGCGAACAAATCAGGATGGACAATTTTCTTTTTCGTGTCAATCCTATTCAGGAATAAGTCGTTTGCAGGTGCTGGATGGCAGTGCCGTATTCTGGAGTGCGGAGCTCCGCAAAAGTGTAACGGTGCGTTACGGTTCGGGAAGCGGTTTCTTCGCTGTTGGAGATTCAGTCAAGGTCGAGGCGGAAGCTCTGGATGATGATCGCACCTTTTTATACTGGCGTACGGTTGGAATGACGCTTTCAATAGAAAATGCGCGGCAGTCGTCGCTGACTTTTGTAATGCCAGAAAAGAATGTGGAATTAACCGCGGTTTTTGTTAAGGAGCTGTAAAAAAAATGAACTTGACAATTTGCCGAAAAAATCGTGATTTGATTTTGGGGCCGACAACGAGAAGCATACCCTCAGGTATGTGACGAGGTTGGCGGCACAAAAAGCATTCACGAGAATCCGGCAAATGTAAAGGTTGTTTCTGAACAGCCCCTAAGGCGGCGTACGAATAATAATCGTTCGAATCGATGTACCATGAGGAAAGAATCCATGCGTCGTGTCTTTTCGGATGAAAAGCACGGGAGTGCTCACCTTCTCAAAAAATCCTTTTTTGCGTTTTCTTGTGGCTGGGAAAAGGATCGTATAAAATAAATAAGAATGTAATCCAACTGTTTTTTTATGTTCTCTGTTTGTAGATTGTTTCTTATCCGTTATATTTAAAAACGATAATAATTTTGGAGGTAAAATAGAATGAAGAAGATGATACCCGGCGGTTTTTTTATTACGTTTGAAGGCGGAGAGAAGGCCGGAAAATCGACCCAGATTAAGCTGTTGGCTGAGCGTTTGAAAAAGTTGGATTATGACGTCCTCGAAACGCGTGAGCCTGGTGGTACAGCTTTTTGCGAAAAACTGCGGCACTTAGTGATGAACTATAAGGATGAAAAAATTGTTCCGGAAGCAGAGTTGCTCCTGTTTGGAGCAAGCCGAGCTCAATTGGTTTATACCATTTTACGTCCGCATCTCCAAAAGGGCGGGATCGTTCTTTGTGATCGTTTTGCGGATTCTACGACCGCTTATCAAGGCGAGGCACGTGGTCTCGATAAAAAATTCATCGCAGAAATGCATCAATTTACCATTGGAAAATATAAGCCGAATCTTACTATCTTATTGGATTTAGCGCCGGAAGAAAGCTGGAAACGACAGCAACAAATGGTAGGCACTGCGGACGATGATCGCTTTGAAATAGAAACAAGACTTTTCCATTCTGCAGTACGCGAGGGCTTTTTGGAACTCGCTGAAAAATATCCAGAACGAATTAAATTATTGGATGCGACTCTAACAGTGGAACAACTATCCGAAAGTATTTGGGAAAAGGTGCAAAATGCCATTCACTGAGTTTCGACAGCATTTTCCAGGGCTCTGTCATGCCCTGGAGCAGGCAAGAGTTGCAGGCAGAATCGGTCAGGCGTATCTGGTGGTCGGAGATGAAATAGCATCGCTGGAGAGATTTGGCCGCGCACTGGCGCAGACTGCAGGCTGCCAGACACCCAATCCGTCGGGAGCCGCTTGCGGGCATTGCCCCGTCTGCCGGCATTTTCAGAAGAACTCTTATACGGAATTATATACATTGTTTCCGGAATCGAAAAGTAGAATTATCTCAATTCAAGCCATGCGAGAATTTGAAAATAATTTAGGCCTGGTTGCTCAGCCTGGATATTTGAAAGTCGGTCTTATTTTGGATGCCGACTGCATGAATGAGGATGCCGAAAATGCCTTTTTGAAAACCTTGGAGGAGCCGCCACCTAAAACGATGCTGATACTGCTGACGACTCGTCCCCGTAAGCTGTTGCCGACGATCCGTTCGCGCTGTCAGACAATTTTGCTATTGCGAAATAAGAAAAACTATGATTTGGCTATCAAAGAGGGCTTTTTTACGCAGTTGTCGCGCCTGCGTCCGCAGGCTGGTGTTAAGACGGCGTTGGATGTGGCGTTCCAAATAGGCGAGATTTTTAAAAAATTCCATGATATTGCAGAAAAAACTGTTGATGAAAATTGGGATGAGCGCTGGGATTATGTTTCGGAAGATAATGCATCGATGAAGAAAAAGCTGGATGAATTAAAAAAAGTAAAAGCGGATTCGGAGTATATGCGACTTCGGGAAGAATTTTTTGGAGCACTGCAGGCGTGGTTCCAGCAGTGCTATCTGTTGGCAGAGGGGGTTTCACGCAAGCTGTTGCCGCACCCAGAGATGCTGATATTCTGGGATGACGCAAAGATGAACCCCGCCTCAGTAGAAGAGTCGGAGCAGATCATTCTCTGGGCAGCCGATTTTGCCAATTGCCTGAAAGCAAATGTGGATGAGTCGCTTGCAACGGAGGTGTTTTGTTTGCAAGTTTGTGAAAAAAAAGGCCGAGTATTTCAACAACGCTGATATTTGAAAAAAGGATAAAGACGTCGCCAAGACAATGGCATGTTTGAGGGATATGATAAAATATCAGTGTTTTTTTTCAACGAGAAACGCCTTCGGCTTCGCCTCGGCGAATGATAAATGCTGAATGATAAATGCTGAGTTAAGAATTAATTCAACTCATAACTCAGCATTCATAACTCATAACTCGCAGTAGGCGTTAGGGTGTCCATTTGATAACTTATAGTGCATTCATTATAATGGATACTGTTCAGACCTTATAGGGGAAATAAGCTTTTTTGTTTTTTGATGGGCATAATTATTCTTGCTCACTTTCCTTTTCTGTTGAAAATATTTTTTAAAAAAGGGAACGGAAAAATACAATACAATCAAAACGAAGAGAAACAGGGTGATGTTGGAAGGCGTGTGTAGGGACGGAATATTTTCCGCCCGTTTTTGCACGGTCGCTGATTTTATATACATACGTCGCCAAGACAACCGATGTTTGAATTAACGACAAAAACGTCGCCAAAACAACCGATGTTTGAAATCAAGAACGACGCACGTCCGTGCGCCGCTACGTGCAAATTTTCTAAAAATGCGATGTTTGAATTATTGTAGGGGCGGAATATTTTCCGCCCGTTCTTGCACGGCCGCTGATTTTATATA
>JBAYAV010000136.1:0-7589 GCA_041669565.1 Lentisphaeria bacterium | reverse complement strand
TATGCCGCTTGCTTGAAGCTCCTTTATTTTGTAAAACAGATATGCGGTCGAATTTTCGATGGGCTGGTCGTTTGGATAACGCAGTTCAAAGACGGTCCAGCCGTCGTCGGTTAATGCTGGTGCTAAGTTCATCCAGATCTTTCCAGTGTCGTCAAGCCCTTGCATTAAAAGGGCAATCTGGTGTTCTGGTAATTGCGCCGGCGGATTTTGCCAGCCGCATTTTTTCTCGTAAATACGCCAGCCGAATTCCTGGAGGGATGCCGCAGTGGCTTTTGGAAAAAGCTTTTGCATCCATGGCGTTATGGTTCCATTATAAGGCATTGCAGTATTCTCTTCTGCGGCGATTGAAAAAACCGCAAAAAAGAGACAGCAAAGAAGTCGGCAAGGCATAAATGAATTTTAGGTAAAGGGTTTTTATTGGGCGGCTTTGACCGCACGGATAAAGGCCTCGCGGGAACGTAGGATTATTTTTTTATCGACGCAGAGGGCGAGTCGGAAGAATCCCGGATATCCAAAACCGCTTCCCGGAACTGCGAGAATGTGTTCATCATAGAGATTTCGAACAAATTTGACGTCATCCATACCATTGGGTGTTTCGGGGAAAAAGTAGAAGGTTCCCGCGGGCATCGTAAAATGGAGGCCCGCTTCGGTAAGGATCTCGGCCATAATTTTTCGGCGTTCGATGTAAATTTTTGTTTCGGGAACAATGTTCAGGCATTGTTCCATGATACGCTGCCCGATGCATGGCGCATTTACAAATCCGAGAATTCGATTCGTGAAGATAATACCTCGAATGAGCTCTTCGTGATTTTCCATGGCGGGGTTGACGGCTGCATAGCCGACGCGTTCGCCGGCAAGAGAGAGATTTTTGGAGAACGAAGATACAATGATCGAATACTCGTAGAGGGGAAAAATGGGTGGAACTTCGGCGCCGTCAAAGGTTAGAAAGCGGTACGGCTCATCGGAAACAAGAAAAATGGGGTGGCCATATTTTTTCATTGCTTTGCGAAGAACATCCGCTAGCTGACGGAGTTCCTCTTCTGTATAGATTACGCCAGCGGGGTTATTGGGGCTGTTGATGATGATGGCGTGAGTGTGCTCATTGATAGCGGCCTCAAGTTTTGGAATATCCAGTTCAAATGTAAAGCGTTTGGATTTTATCGGCACTAGCTTGGCGTTGTTGTTGTTGCAGTAAAACGTGTATTCTACAAAATATGGCGCCGGGCAAAGAACTTCGTCGCCGGGATTTAAAATAGCGCGAAAGAGAGCATTAATGGCACCGGCGGCGCCAACGGTCATGATGAGGTTATCAGCCGGGATGGTTGTCTTCTGTTGAATAGAGAGCCATTTGCCGAGTGCTTTGCGGGCATCCGGAAAGCCGGCATTGGGCATGTAGCCGAGGCTGGCGGGGTGGTTTAGTTTTTGAGGAAGTTCGGCAATGGCGTCTAAAACGGCTTTTGGGGGCGTTAAGTCGGGATTCCCTAAGCTGAAATCATAGACATTGTCTTCGCCATATTGTTTTTTTAGTTCAATTCCGGCTTCGAACATACGCCGAATCCAGGATGCTTTTTTTTGAAAATCAAGAATTTGATTGGATAATAACTGCATTTTAAATTTCTTGTTTTTACGGGTTACACGATAAATTTAAGGAAATTGATTTTTACAAATCAGCAAACATGTATAATATAGATTTATAAATGCATTTTGTCTGTATTTTAATATGAAAAGATGCTTTTTTGTATTATATTGGGGCGTTGTCCTATAAAACTATAGTTTATGATCTTTATTTCAAAGAATGGAAAACAATGAATTACGTTCGAAAAAATATTGCTGCGATAAGCGGTTATGTTCCGGGGGAACAGCCACAGGGGCGCGTTTTTGTAAAATTAAATACGAATGAAAATCCTTATCCGCCATCTCCAAAGGTCTCCGAGGCTCTTCGCGATTTTTCAGAAAAAAATCTGCGGTTATATTCTGAACCGAGTGCCCGTATGTTGCGTTGTGCTGCGGCGGAACGCTACAATATGGAACCGGATGAAGTCCTTTGTGGAAATGGATCGGACGATCTTTTAACGATTGCTTTGCGGACGTTTGTGGATCAGGGCGGCACGCTTGCTTTTACCAATCCGAGTTACTCGCTGTATCCCGTTTTAGCGGATATTCAGGGTGCGAAAAAATGCCCGGTTGAGCTGGATGAAAATTTTCAGTTGCCCGAAAATGCGGCGGAGCTTGCTGGAAATGCGACGTTGTTTTTGCTTTGTCGTCCGAATGCTCCGACCGGCACTAGTTTATTGCGCGAGCGTCTGGAAAAACTCTGTCGAGAATTTCATGGTGTGGTGTGGATTGATGAGGCGTATGTGGATTTTTCGGAAGATGACTGCCTTGATTTTGTGCATCGATATCCTAATGTTGTTGTGTCGCGCACTTTTTCAAAAAGTTTTTCATTGGCTGGGCTTCGATTGGGGCTTGCTTTCGCGAATACGAATTTGATTGCGGAGATGAATAAAGTTAAAGATTCTTATAATGTGGATATGATTACGCAATATTTGGGATCCGCGGCGCTGAAAGACTATGCCTATATGCAAAAAAATGTGCGGCTTATTTGTAAAATGCGATCCTGGACAACGCAAAAATTACAGGAAATCGGTTGTGAGGTCCTTCCGTCATCCGCGAATTTTATTTTTGTAAAAACGCCAATTCCGGCTGCTGAAGTTTTTTTGGCTTTGCGTAACGAGGGCTTTCTTGTTCGCTATTTTGATTTGCCGCGAATTTCAGGGTATCTCCGGGTTACGATGGGGCTGCCTGAAAATATGGAAGGCTTTATTCGCGCAATGAAAAAAATTCTTTCGGAAAAGCCTTGTTCGGCTGAGAATAAGAAGGAATAAAGACTGTTTGCGTTTTGTAAGCCGCGTTTGATCGCGGCCGATAAGAAGAGGGCTTGTGAACGTTTTCTTCTGTTTTTATTGCGAGATACTCTAAGTTGCGTTTTGTTTATTGGCTTGCTTGATCTTTTTTGGAATAAACCCAGTTTAAATCTTGATTTTTATCCTCATAGTTTTGCCATAGTTTTGACTTTGGAAGCCGTAAACGCAGTGTAGAAAAATAGAGTTTTCTTATTTGACGATGTAAAATTTCAGCCATTTGATAAGCGGTCAGGCTAGGGACGCCAGAGGCTAAATTTTGAACCGACGCGGATATGGAACGAAGAGCCCTCGGATAGCTGTCTGGTGCGGGCTCTTTTTGAGATAAGAATTTCTTGAGGGCGGATAAATCAGCCTGAATAAGGATGGTCCCATGTACTAAAAGCCGATTGTGAGCAATGGCGAATGCGGAGCCGGAAATTTTATTTTCGTGGAGCAGAATGCTGTTCCGCTTATCGCGCTGGATATCCGGATGTATTTGATCGCGCAAAATGGATGCAATTTGCTCGATATAATTTTCTGGGGAAAGCTGCTTTTGGTGCGGAACAATAAAAGCGTAATTCAGAACGCCGTAGTCGTGATAGACAGTCCCGCCGCCAGAAATACGGCGTAATAGTGGTATTTTATGAGAAATACATTCTTTTAAACAGCATTCGAATTTGCAGATCTGATGGCGTCCAAAGTGTATACTCGGGGCGTTGATATAGGTAATAAAGGCGCTCGTCGTCGCGGGCAATTGTCGAAAGAGGTATTCTTCAATAGCAGCATTAATATATGGATTTGAGAATGGCAGATGCGAAAGGAGCATAGTGTTACAGAGATTCTTCTTGTTGAGCGTTTGTGTTTCTGAGGGACAAAGAAGTTTGTTATAAAATATAATGCTTGGAGCGACACGCAGTGGCGTCTTTCTATAAATTTTTATGGGCTATGTTTTTATTACGGATAAGACATATAAATAGAAAAAGTTGCATGGATGAAAAGGGGTTGTTCTTGAGTGATCTTGGTGGGAGCATTTCGGTTCTTTTCTGTTTTTTTGTCTTTTAAAAAATGAAAGTCGTATTTTGTTTTTTTGGTTGTGGTGTTTTTATGCCCAAAAAGCAATCTTTTTTGCGTTCCTTACTGGTTAAAATGTAAAAAGGGTATTATGTTACAAGAAATAGCTTCTCGGCAATTTTAAGGTAGGATTTAATGGGGTTTCATGATCTTTCAGAAATAAGTGAACAATATGTTATTGATGTGATAAACGGGAAGCGGCGCAAAGGGTTTGCTTCCTATTTTCGTGTTTTTCTATTTGCATTATCTCGTCTTTATCGCAATATTGTGCAATTTCGCTTAACATTATATAATACCTCTATTTTCAGGCAGCGGGTTCTCGGTTGTTTTGTGGTTAGTGTTGGTAATTTAACAACGGGTGGAACTGGCAAAACGCCGGTTGTGGAGCTTTTAGCGCGGACGTTGTCCAAGCGTGGGCGTCGTGTTGCGGTGTTAAGCCGTGGATATCGAAGCAAGCCGCGGCCATGGTGGCAGCGGTTAAAGTCGTTGTTTTCCGGAAATCCTGAATTTGTGCCGCCGCGGGTTGTTTCGGACGGAAAGAATGTCCTTTTGGATTCTCGGCAGGCGGGGGATGAGCCTTATATGCTTGCCCGTAATTTGTTAAAATGCAAGCAGCATAATGGCGTGATGGTAGTTGTTGATAAAGATCGTGTAAAAGGCGGGTTGTATGCCATTCGCAAAGGCGCGGATACGCTGCTTCTTGATGATGGTTTTCAGTATTTGCGCCTGCGTCCGTGGACGAATATCTTATTGGTGGATTCAACGAATCCGTTTCATAATCATGAAATGCTTCCATGCGGGATGCTTCGTGAGCCGATTAAGAATTTGCGTCGGGCGGATTATATTTTTCTAACGAAATCGGATGGCAGTGAGAAATATCGTCATTTGCGGCAATTTTTGAAGCGCCACAATCATCAGGCTGAAATAATTGAGTGTAATCATGTTCCGAAATATCTTGAAAGTGTATCGGATCGTTCGGATACGCTTCCGTTATCGGCATTAAAGGGCAGTCGGCTTGGTGTTTTAAGTGCGATTGCGCGTCCGGATGGCTTTGAGAAATATTTAAAGGAGCTTGGAGGAGAGTTAGTTCTCGTTCGTCGTTATACGGACCATCATCGATATCGGGAAAATGAGCTCGAGCAATTTTGTGCTGAGGCCAGGAAATCGGGTGTGGATTATTTGATAACGACGGAAAAAGATGCGGTTCGGCTTCCGTTATTAAAGGAAATGAAATTGCCTTTTTATTTTCTTCGGGTAGAGATTCAAATTTTGCATGGCGAGGAGCATTTTCGTCAGTGTGTTTCGCAGATATGTCTGGGATAGTTAAGGAGTATTAGTTTATGTTAAATAAGAAGAGAGCTTTCTATCGGTACGGCAGTATCATTTTATTTTTAAGTATGGGTGTCTTATATGCTTTTTTGCCGCATACTGCTGATTCTGTAGAAAAGGTAACATATCTTCAGAATAAAATGGAACAGATTGTGAGGCAGTATCCGAATATAAAAGAGCTGTCTTTATTGCGTGACAAGTTTATGGATGAAGTAATCAAAGACAAAAAGATACAACTTCGTTCGAAATACAAAAAATTATTAAATGATGATGACTGGCTTTATGAAATAGATTATCAGTTGGATCTGCTGTCCAAGGAAAACATACCGCTGGCTTCGGATGAAGAATTGGAAAAGCAGGCTGCAAAATTATACCCCATATATGAAAAGGGCGAAAGAGTTGTTGTTGTTTATAAAAAGAATCCGAATGTAGTAACTTCACAAGAGGGCATTTTTATGGGGTTCCGCGGTGGTTTTTTGATGATTGCCGGCCGGCAAATCCGCTTACAGGATATGGAAGGAATCGTGGGAAATGACACAGAAATTTTAAAATTTCTTTCTGTTGAGAGCAAGGCGAAACGGCAGAAATTTATAACAGAAAAGAAAGAAATCGCTGCTGTTCAGCGGAAACAATGGAAAAAAGAAAATCGCGAGGCCCTAAGCGCAAAACTGCAAAAAGAAATGGGGCAGTTCAATGAGCAAAATGGTTATATTTTTTATAATGGCCAGTGGTATAGTAGCCAGGATGCCTGCACTATTATTATGGAAGATAGTTGGAAAAATATTCAAAATAGAATGCAGCGTGAAAATTTAGCGAAGCGAAAAAGAATCCTTACTAATCAGCAGGAAGAAGTGGCAATTCTTATGTTCAGTGGAAAAGTATCACCGCTGGGGAAACGTTTGAGTCCAGAAGCTGAATTACAGCGCCGCGAGATTGCGCATAAAAAAAATATGTCTGAACTAGAGCGCCGAAAAAAAGCCGCAAATGATGCCCGTCTTGCTCGTATTGCAGAGCAGCAGAATAAACTTAAAAGAATTGAAGAGAAGGCTCAGCGCGAGCGCAAAACAAGGATGGAAGCGATACGAAATCAGGTTGTTAAAAATCCAGATGATTTTGAAAAAGGTTTTTTTACTTCGAATGTGCTGTTTAGCGGGATGGCCGTTATTATGATAACGGGTGTTTTCTTATTGATTTTCCTGCGCAAAAAAGAGAAAGGCAATGACTTGTCTAAATTCTTTGTTGGTAAGGGAGAGTTGCAAAAGAATTTCTGGGCGACTGCAAATGCAGATCCGGATAATTTTCATTATGTGGCATATATGTTTCCCGGACTAAAAGAAGCCAATGAGGCTCTGGCTCAAATGTCTTATATAAGCATTGATCGGGGTGGTAATCTTTATTGTAGTAAAGATATTCGTTATGGTGCGTATTTGCATTTACATGGCGCGGTTGCTTTTATTGGGGGCAAAAAATTAAATTATGCTCTTTGGCGTGAGGCCTCGGCAGTATGGCCAGAATTAGAAGGTGCCGAATACTTTAAAGTGAGTTCTGAGCCAGTTGTTTTAGTTGAAGTTCCTGATTTGGCGGCCTTTAGTAAAAACGAGGGATATAAAGTTAAAGATCTTGGCGTGGAGGATATTACTGGTGAAAATGGTGAAATTATTCGCTGCTATAACTTTAAAACCGATACGAAAGAGCATGCAGAGGCTTTCCTTACGAAGTTTAATATTAGTGAAGAAGGCGTTGTGGTTCATGTTGTTACAGATGAGGGAATGATGGAAAAAAATCTCAAAAATGGTATCTATGATCCGGAAACCCTAGATGTAAGTGATGCCGCTGATGCGAAGGAAAGTCCGGCTGAAAAGGCGGAACCGGAATTGGCAAATGAGACGTCCGACCCGGAAGACCAAAAAGAACCGGATGACCAAAAAGACTCGGATGACCAAAAAGACTCAAAAGAAAAGGCCTAAAAATATTTTTTGGGTGCGAAGAATAGAATATAAAAAAGCCCGGGCGTTTTTTACGTCTGGGCTTTTTTGCGGGGTCGAAAAGATGTTATTGAAGATGAATGATTTTTTCAAAGGCATCTACTTCACGTAACATTGACTCCATTTGACGAAGTTTCCACTCGATATGCCACCGATCAGTCACATATTCCATGCTGGGTTCCCATCCCAGGCGAGAATCTCGTTCCACACAGGGAATGGCACGCTTCGCATTGTCGATTTCGCCTTGGGCTACAATTCTTATTTTAGTAATGATATCCTGACATTCTTGAGGTGTGGAAGC
>JBAYAV010000135.1:0-7781 GCA_041669565.1 Lentisphaeria bacterium | reverse complement strand
GAATATATGGAATGTTTGTACCGCAGAGCGCATTGGCGATTCGCACTAAAAGCCAAAACGCTCCAATGGGCAATAGAATAACCTGAATAATAAACAGCGCTACATACAAATATGAAAGCGTTAGCAGATTGGATATCATACTGCCCATATTGCGCGTCAGCATTTTTCGCGCTGCCCATAAATCAGAGGTCTTCTTTCCCACAAATTTAAATCCATTCTTTACGCTCCCCATAACCCCATCCACTTCCGGTATATGCCAATCTTTAAGTCGTTCTATCTCTGGCGAATTCATGGCAAGACCATTCTTGGCCTCGGTAATCTTCGGTGAAAAATAGTGATCATTCAGACCAGAACTTATCATAGAGGATATCGGCAGACAGAATCGTGCAACGGCAATCAGAATGATCCATTTTAACATGATCGTTTGCAGCGACTTTGCTCGAATCCCTTTAAAAAACGAAACAACGACGAAAACAAGGAGCGATATACCGATAAGGACAGGAGCATATTCGACGCACAATTCATAGGTTATTTTCTGAATTCCCAAAGAAACGATTGCCGTAATAAGGATATCGGATGCTCGCTCGGTCATGTCATCAAGCGGGTCAAGGACTTGTCCGGCTGCCAAGGCAACGCCAAGTCCCGCCGGCTCAATTTGGATCTGGGACCCTTTTATAACAGAAACAGAAGCATTGACCATTCGGCAAACACCATAGGCTACTCCCGCTTGCGTCATCGCCTTAGAAAAATAGCTGTCTGCTTTGTTGTCCATATAGGGCAATCGGCGGCAGCTGTGGCTGGACAGCATAAATAGCGTCAGCGCGACCACAACCAGAAAGACGGGGGTGACAATAGATGATTTTATTTTCATTTTATTTCTCTGTAATGCAAAAACTCGACGACTTCATGCTATGATTATTTTTTGAGGAAAAGATTCTCCCTCAATTCCGATTTTGAAATTTGATATCTCACAACACAATCTCACATTAAAATCAATATAACACAAATTAGAAATTAGCATAATACAAATCAGGAGATTATCCAATTTTTGATTTACAGAATAACAGAACTATTCTAAAAATATTTTTCGATCATTTTATTATCGAAATAGGATTCATTTCTTTTGACTGCAACACCTGAAGTGGAATCCAGACAGAGACCGATCGCCCCGGACATCTGAATTCACCCCACCCGTCGCCATTCGTGGTGACCGTGTCCTTGATGTGCTCCGTAATGTCGCCATAAGAAACACCTGGGCAACCGGTATTCATGGACTTTGTACTGTCAACATCATTGCTGAGTACAACTGCCATTCCGCCACGGCTCTCCAGATTTCCGGTGCGTGTCCAACCGATACAGTTCGGATGATCAAAGTAGTCGTGCTGCTCGCCAAAAGCGCGTGCCCGTCGCACGGCAAGAAATCGATCAATCAACCATTTATGACTGGGCATCGTAATATCATAATCTTTTCCGTCCTTGCCTTTTCCCCGGTATGCAGCCCCATAATAATCCGGCGCAAAAACACAAGGATAACCATCGCGTCTCAATAAAATAAGCGCATACGCTAATGGTTTAAACCAGGATTCCACAACCGACTCGAGAGACTGAAGGGGCTGAGTGTCATGATTGCTGACGAGCGTTACGGCCATATCAGGATGATCCTTAACCAGACTTGCATCAAAAATCTTTGTCAGATCATAGGCCTTCGCCGCGCGCCCCGCCGCCGCAAAACTGTAGTGCAGCCCAGCATCAAAAAGCATCAAATTATCATGAGTCGTTTCAAGAAAATGCTCTAGCGCGGCATCGATACCCGACCAGTATTCACCAACTGCAAAAAGGTCCCGTTTTGCATGCTTGCGCATCTCGCTGAGCCATTCCACGAAAAAGGCAGAGTCGACATGCTTCACCGCATCAAATCGAAATCCATCAACATTGGTCGTATCCAGATACCACTTTCCCCAATACAGCAGCTCTTTCTGCACATCGGGGCTGGCGATATCCAAATTACATCCCATCAGATAATCAAAATTGCCTTTTTCTTTATCGACATCCTTATTGAAAGTTTTTCCCTCAATGAGGTAAATCGACCGCACATTCTTTGCCATGGCATTCGTATCAACCGCATTAAAATGCCACCAGTGCCACTGCAATGATGAATACTTACCGCCTCGACCCGGAAAGGTAAAATTTGTCCAGGATTTGATGGGCTGCTGCTCACCGATTGCTTGATTTCGATTTTCAGGATTGTAGGGAGTTGCTTTGATTTCTTCTTCTTTGTCTCCCCCCAGCTTGTGGTCAAAAACGATATCTGCATACACCTGAATGCCCGCCACATGAGCAACGGAAATAGCCTGCAGATATTCATCGCGCGTGCCATATTTCGTTCGCGTGGAGCCCTTTTGATCGAACTCTCCCAAATCAAAAAGGTCGTAGACCCCGTAGCCGGTATCCTCTGCACCCGCGGCGCCCTT
This sequence comes from Lentisphaeria bacterium, assembly GCA_041669565.1. Classification (GTDB taxonomy): domain Bacteria; phylum Verrucomicrobiota; class Lentisphaeria; order Oligosphaerales; family Oligosphaeraceae; genus JBAYAV01. The sequence goes on along the minus strand of JBAYAV010000135.1, from coordinate 5,310 downwards.
GTAGGCCGGCGGCAGCCAAACCGCGGTAAATCCGGCTTCCGAAAGCGCGGGAACTTGTTCCGCAAATTGCGTCCAAAGCGAGCCATCCGCAGGCGTATACCAGTGAAAGAACTGCATCATGACACCATTGTATTCTTTCATTTTCGCCTCGCTTTTATTGTCCGCTATTTATAAAAAAAATTAGCGTCCTGTTTCCAAACCAAACGTCCCGTATAAACACGGAGGAGGTTAACGCAACTCTATTTAACTCTATTACGGTCGATTTAGGTTAATATCAGGTTTACGCAAAAAGGGCTTATTTGGGTGTGCGATGTGGTAATATAAGCCTTTTTCTTAATTGCTCGAGTTGAGTGTGCGGATAAAAAAAGACCCGGACTTATAAAAAATAAGCTCGGGTCTTTTAATTTTATTAGAATGTTATTATAGAAACGAGATGCGATTAAAAGCGATAGGATCAATTATTTTTGACGTGACCAGTTTTGACTGTACATCTGTTAGAAAAATATATTTACGCGGAACTGGCGCGTTTATTTCTTTAGGGGTCACCGGCGTTATTAGCATTGGGTTATGTAAGCGATAAGCATGCGCGGTAATAGTCCTCCAATAATACCTGACTAAATCTAAATGGCTTATCCCGGCAAATTCTTGCGTTTGATCCCATAGATCCTCATACCAGCCTTCCAGGTGGTCTATCACTTGAACGATCCCTGTTATTTTAGAGATTGGCGAGGTTTCATAAAGAGCAAAGAAAAAGTCATTATACCCGTGGATCCTTTCCGGGCGCTGCCATTTCCGATACTCCCACTTCTTTGTTTCTGCGTATATTTCAGCCGTATATTTTGACTTAATTGGGATTAATACCATTTTCATTATTATAAGACTCCCTTTTCTTCTTCTTGTGAAAGTCTCAGCTTTAGTGCTTCGACCGTCTTGTGATATTCATCCCCAGTCATACTTTTTAACCCCTTTATTTTATGCCCAATAATGCGGCCCACTATGCCATATAAATACACTGCCCTTTGCTCGTTTTTTGGAAGGTATTTTTTTAGCGCATACCACATTGCCCACACTTTTCTTTCGAGGGGTGATTTAGCAACACTCCTGGTATTACTCCTTAAAACTTTTACCGCAATTTTACGCTGCCAGTCATTAAGATCCTTACATGATTTTACCGCAAAGATCTTATCTAAAAGAGCTCGGTAATCTGAATCGGACATCCCTGCTTGTTTTTGTGCTATTTTCACTGCTGCGATTGACGCCATTTTTTAATCCTCAAAATTTGGAATGCATGATGCAAGTAAAACCAATCTTTCCTTAATAATTTTAGATTGGTCTTTGAAAAATTGCTGGCATTTTTTATCTAATGATTTAAATATTTTAGTTTGTATGAATTCTTCATTTTTATCAAAAATTAATTGTAGCCGCGCTTCTTGAGCGACTAAACGATTCTTTGTTAAGCGAGCATTAGCTCTTACCGCTGCGATTGAAGACATTATTTTTCCCTTATCTTTCTTGGGCTTCGGATGATGGAAGTCTATTTTTACCTTCATAATCTTTTAGGACGGCCTGTAGGAGGCTTAGAGTTAGCGGCTGTCCCGTAACTCTAGATACCTCGGATGCGTCTTCCATAAGCCACCATAAACGCCGCGCTCCGCCCTTTCCTGTGGCGTTAGCAATGCGTGATCCCCATAGCGTTATTCGGTCGTTTGGGTCTTTAATAAAACCACTCATAATATCGCGAATTTCGTGTTTTCCGACATAGTCCGGGATAATGAGCTTGTCTCTAAAACGTCCAATGAATTGTTCTAAATATTCGCCGAGATTACCATTGCAGCATTCGCGCAAAAAGAAATCCGTTGCAACGAACGCCAGGCCGATTTTATACATATCATGTAGCCTGCGGAGATATTCCAGTTTACGGGCTCTTGTTCCTTGTCCCGGTACCAAGCGAGCACATTCGTCAAGTATGAGTGTAGGACGCTTGGCAGCAAGGGATCTTCTATCAGACACACCAACAGCTTCAAAGATTGTCGATTTAAAATCTTTGAGCCCACCATCAGCCGGACAGTCTAGGTAATAAGCATCAGGGTGCTGCGTTAGCCACAATTTAACAGCTTCCGTTTTTCCGCGACCAGTACGGCCTTGAATAAGCACGCATGAGTGGCGGCGGCGTGAATAATCGAGTGTACTGGCGATCTTTTCCGTTAATACTGTTTTCATTTTCGTTCCTTCTTTTTGGGTTGAGTTAGTATTCATCTTCTTCGGGTAATAAATCTTTATACGAAACACCGATTTCGGTGGCAGGACATATGGTTTCTTCTTTAGCTAGTATATGCCGGGTGCGGTTAACTAGTCCTAACATTTTTTTTGAAACGCGATCTTCTTTTACGGGTTCTACTGGGGGCGTAAGAGAGGCGGAAATATTATCCAGCTTTTTGGGTACGTTAGGATCTATGAGTTCATGGCGTGTATATCGGTGCGCTAATCCCTTAACAGAGCCAACCTTCCCGACAGTTACCATTTTTGCATTTTCCGGGGCGTCTAATGCGTCTGAGATAGAAACAAGGTGAAGACCACCAGTTAAGGACTTACCAACAGTTTTAATGTTTTTTAAGAAATCTCGTTGGTCTTTTATCCCTTCTTTAATACGTTCTCTTTCTTCTTCAGTATCAGCCAGCGCGTTAATTGGGTCTTTAGGTTTCGCTATTCCAATAAAAGAGCCATTCAGGTTGCATACATAGAGAAAACCATCCTGCATAACATCCCTTTTAGCTAGCACTTTTGTGCCGTTAATCATGTCTGAGTTGTAATAACGCGTTCCCTTATAATTAACACTGGGGCCACGCCCAACCTTGTATTCATTAAGGGGAATTGCAAAAGCTTTGGTTATACGCTCTTTAGAAAGCTGCTGCTGTGCAGGTCTCATATCCCATATTTCCTGCGGACTTTGCCCTTTGTGAATTTTACCGTTCTTTTTTGTAATGTGATAATCTTCACACCATGAAATAAATTTTTGACCAAGCTGATCCAGGTCTGGAAGCTCTTCGGGGTGCTTATCGAAATAGAGAGCCGACATCGGCCGGTCTTCTGGTTTTGATCCGAGATAATCCGCGTTTATTTTGTCAAAATGCATCATCATGTAATGGAAGGAAGATTCCACGGTTTTTGCTCTGCCATTATAAGGGATGGAATTCGTCATTTTTATGCCGAGCTCCTTAAAAACACTGTGCTCTGTCCCGTCTGAGGTTGTATAGGGCATTGAAAAACCGTTTTTGCAATAATCTTTGCCGTTGTCAAAGTACACATTTTGTGGGATCCCGTATCGGCAGCAGTGCATGTAAAGACATTTAGCGATGATGTCATGGTCGATTGCCTCTGGGCAAATACACCAAGACGTGTAATACCATGACCGAGCATCCATCAACACGCAAATTGTAGGGCGAACTGCCTGATATTTTCCAGTTTTAGGGTCTTTCCATCTAATGCGTGTATCCAATGTACGGGAATCGCCAATCAAACACTGCCCAGGAGCGACAGCGTCCCAGGTGCGCTCAATGTATGGGCCATGTCTATTCACGCAGGCAGTAGCTCCGTCACGGTAATAACAAACAACATCCGGCTTGATTTTTTTTAGTTGATATTTAGCCTGATTAAAGGATGGGATCTTTGCTCCGGGATACTTTTTGTTAAAATACTTGCAGGCATAGTCATAAGCTACCGTCATTGGAGGCTTGTTCGTAGTGAGCCAAAACCCTTTTAGAGTCTCGTAAAATTGGGGCGCGGTATCGGGCAAACGGTCTCCGCGAAAATATCCATTGGCTAAATTTTGCAGAATCTCATCTTCAGATCCACCGCGTAAAACAGCAGGCGACCAGTTCCGATAGTTGTTATATTTCAAGGCATTAGATTTGTTTTTCCCGTAGGTTCTGAGGATTGGATACGCATCATTATGGCGCATGTTTAGCAAGACTACCGCTTTTTTGACTGAGACGCGCTCTAATTTCTTAATACGAATAACCTGCTTAACAAATTGCAATTTTTCTATGGCTAGCGCGCGTTCTTGCGTAGGTAGCTTGTCGATAGAAGTGACAGCTATTTTTTGCTTATACGCTGGCAGATTGCTTTTTGTTGAAACAGGTAATCCTTTTGTTGTATCCGCTGTTTGTGCGGCGCAGATCATGTCAAATAAGCTCATTTCCGATTTTCCTTTTTTTTATTGGTTTACACAGTGTCGCATGCAACACTCTCTATTCAAAAAAAATAAGTTTCTTTTTATCTATAATATTAAATAAAAATTAACCGTTTTTTTCGAGTTTTTTAATGATTTCTTCAATGTCTTTTAGTTCGTGCAATACGATCCCTTTTGCAGTGAGTATGCCATCGACATCAGCGGCTAGAAATTGATGTGCAATGCCAGCTTCCATGATGCGACTGCCAGCAGTTAGCGCTTTAATTGCCGATGCGGATGACGTAATAGAGCCAGCAACCTTTGAGTCATCGGCAGATACAACGCTATCTAAAAGGTCCTCAAAGCCCGGCAATAAAAGCGTGCGAGCTTCCGTGGCTTCTTGTACTGGCTTACCTATGAATTCACATACAGCAACGCGAACGGACTCTCTGGACATATCAGCCAGGTGATATCGTGTAATAAAACCGCCCACTTGATTATCTTCGATTTGTGTTAAACAGTAAATCTTTTCAAAGTCCAGGCGGAAGGTTCCAGTATAAAGGGCGCTGTGATTCTTCTTTATATATAGTAAAAGAGTTCCAACAGCCGCGAAGTGGCTGCGGGACTGCGTGTTTTGGTGAAAGTGAATATCCGCCCAGTCAATCCACTTCTTTAAGGGGAGTGACTGCTTGGCCACTGCGATGGCCACCGCGATTGTTTGGCGTGTTTTAGCTCCCACACTAAGTAAAGAGGATCCCATGGCTGCGAGATCGTCCAGGGAAGTGGGGATAATTCCCTTTTCGATATCCGCAGCCATGGAAAGATAATTGAGTGTTTCATATTGCACTGTGTAAACTGTTTGTTCGTCTTTTGTAGGTAAATCAAGAGTTTTTTTGACATTTGTGTAAGGTTTATCAGAGAGTGCCGCATGTTGCACTGTGCAAACCTTTTGTTCGTCTTTTACAGATGATTCAGATGCCGCCGCCTCCTTTGTATCAGAGAGTGCCGCATGTTGCACTGTGTAAACTGTTTGTTCGTCTTTTATAGGGGATTCTTGAAAAGATTTGGAAGAATCCGCATTTTTTTCACTTGATAGTTCGTTAATTGACTTGTTCATATTATCCCCACCGATCTATTTATTT